>CAMAYP010000001.1 GCA_945862415.1 Chryseobacterium gleum
TTTGTGCACCGCAACCGAACACTGCGCCATACGTTTCTTTTCATCGCGAGTGTTTTCTTCTATTACAAAACCACGGGTTTGTTTTTCCTACTGTTGCTTTTCACGGCAGTGTGGGATTTTTTGGTCGGTAAGAAGATTTTTTCTACGCAAGATGCTGCTGCGAAAAAGCGCTGGCTAGCGCTCAGCATATGCATGAACCTGGGTGTGCTGTTCTATTTCAAATATGCATACTTCTTTACCGACATCTACAACTCCATGACCGGCAGCACGGGCAGCGTGTTCAATGTACTGGCGTATTGGAGCAACGGCTTTTTCGGCAGTCACTTCGAGGTCGATAAAATCATACTTCCCATCGGTATTTCGTTCTTCACCTTTCAAAGCATCAGCTATACGGTGGAGGTCTATCGCGGCACGCTCAAACCCGTTGAGCGATTTACCGACTTTGCATTCTTCGTCACCTTCTTTCCTCAGCTCGTAGCGGGGCCCATCGTTCGTTCTACCGATTTAATTCCGCAGCTCTACAAGGAATATCAGCTCACACGCGCCGAATGGGGCTTGGCAATCTTCTGGATTCTCAATGGCTTCATTAAAAAAATTCTACTTGCCGACTACATCGCGGTCAACTTCATCGATCGAATATTTGCCAGCCCAACTTCCTACACAGGCTTTGAAAATCTTATGGCCATCTATGGTTACAGCTTGCAGGTATATGCCGACTTTTCAGGTTATACCGACATGGCTATTGGTGTAGCGTTGTTGATGGGCTTCCATCTCACCAAGAATTTCAACTCTCCATACAAGGCCGTTAGCGTGGCCGACTTCTGGCGACGCTGGCACATGTCGCTCTCCAATTGGCTTCGCGATTATCTTTATATTCCTCTCGGGGGCAATCAAGCGGGAACCATTGGCACCTATTTCACGTTGACAATTATCGTTTTGGTGGTGGGTGCGCTTGCATCTTCGTGGTTGGTCATTGCAGTAGGTGCCGGAGCTATGGCAATCGCGCTATTGGTTGCTCAGTGGGTGAAGTCGTTTGCGAAATGGCTCAATACCAATTTGAACCTCATGCTCACGATGATCATCGGCGGCTTGTGGCACGGCGCGAGCTGGAACTTCATCATCTGGGGTGCCCTCAATGGATTCGCTCTGGTGTTCTATAAGCTCTGGAAAAAAATCAGTCCATGGGAAAATCACAAGGACCGCTGGTATGTGCGCGCATGGGTCATTTTCCTAACCTTCTCTTTCATTACGCTCACACGCGTATGGTTTCGCGCAGGTAGCAATACGTCGTGGACAGGGCTCGACGAGCAACACGACATTTGGACGGAATTCTGGTCGGCTACTTCCATGCTCGAGCAGATTTTCATGCACATGGATTGGAGCGTTGCACCGCAAGTTTTGATGGCCTACAGTACTGTTTTTCTTGTGGTGCTATTCGGTATGATTGTGCACTGGTTGCCTGCGTCGTGGAAGGAGAATTACCGGACGCGATTTGCGATGCTGCCTATTCCTGCATTAGCGCTCGTTTGTATTGGCGTCATCTTCTTTGCCTATCAGGTTATGTCGGCCGATATGCACCCGTTCATTTATTTCCAATTCTAATGCTTGGTTCCTTGTAAACAAGGCAATTGAAACTATTTTTGTCGTTCGCCGCTTGGTACATTGAAGGTTGGCGAGCAAACACACTACGTATGCAACAAACGCAAAGCAAGACGGGCACTGTATCCCGCCTTCTCAGCCAGCTCAACGAGTCGGCCACACTGGCCATGGCTCGCCTCAGCCGCGAACTCGCTGCACAAGGACATCCCATTGTGAGTCTTTCGCTGGGTGAACCCGATTTCAATACGCCCGATTTTATCAAGGACGCGGCTAAGAAAGCCATCGACGATAACATCACACACTATCCGCCGGTAAATGGAATTCCGGAAGTGCGCAAGGCGATTGCAGCGAAGTTTAAGCGCGATAATGGTCTCGACTATTCGCCCGAACAGATTGTAATTTCGACAGGTGCGAAGCAAGCAATTGCCAATACAATTTACGCATTGGTAAACCCCGGCGATGAGGTGATCATGCCGAGTCCGTTTTGGGTGAGCTATGCCGAAATGGTGCGCCTCGTTGGTGGTATTCCGGTGATGCTTCCTGCACTGGTAGAGCAAGATTTTAAGATTACTGCCAAGCAACTCAAAGAGGCCATCAACGAGAAAACGAAGCTCATCATTTACTCGTCGCCTTGCAATCCGACAGGCTCTGTCTACAGTCATGAAGAGTTGCAAGCATTTGCTCGTGTCATCGAGGAAAAGGAAGAACTCTACGTGATCAGCGATGAGATTTACGAGCACATCAACTTCAGCGGACGCACGGCGAGCATCGCCTCAATTGGAAATATGATAGACCGCACCATAACCGTCAACGGCGTGTCGAAAGCTTTCGCTATGACGGGCTGGCGTATTGGTTTCATTGGCGCCCCGAAGTGGATTGCCGATGCATGCAACAAGATGCAGGGACAGATCACGAGCGGAGCCAACAGCATTGCACAGATGGCTACGAAGGCAGCTATGGAAGCCGACCCGGAGGTGATACAACCGATGATTGAAACCTTCCGCAAGCGCCGCGATTTCGTCTACGATTTATTGAAGGAAATACCCGGACTCAAGCTTAATAAGCCCGAAGGAGCATTCTATTTCTTCCCCGACGTGTCTTCCTATTTCGGTAAAAGCGATGGCGAACACACCATAAAGGACGCCACCGATTTGTCGATGTATTTGTTGCGCACCCAACATGTGGCGCTGGTTACGGGCGATGCGTTTGGTGATGCCAACTGCATTCGCATCAGCTATGCAACATCCGAGGACACGTTGAAAGAAGCCATACGACGTATTGCCGAAGGGCTTGCTCAATTGAAATAACAGACAATGACGAAAAACGAAATCACAGAACTCTTTTCCCGATTTAATAATCTCACTGCGCTCATCATCGGTGATGTGATGATTGATGCTTACTACTGGGGAAAGGTCGACCGCATTTCACCGGAAGCACCGGTGCCCATCGTGCAAGTTCAAAAGCGCGAGAACCGCTTGGGAGGTGCTGCCAACGTTGCGCTCAATGTGAAGCATCTGGGAGCCAAAGCAATTATTGCTTCGGTGGTGGGCGATGGAAGCAAGGGAGATGTATTTCGCTCTGCACTGAAGGAAAACGGTTTTACGACGGAGGGCATCATTGACTCCCCCGAGCGCATGACTACAGTGAAAACGCGTGTTATCAGTCAGGGTCATCATTTACTCCGTATCGATGAAGAAATAACAACACCGCTGAGCTCAACCGACGAGCGCCATTTGCTCGACTGCGTGAAGGCCATCCTGGAACGTCAGAAGGTGGATGTGATTATTTTCGAAGACTACAACAAGGGCGTACTTACAGAGCGCGTTATTTCAACGGTGTTGAACTGGGCCAAGGAGCGGGGTATACCTACTGCTGTAGATCCCAAAAAAGATAATTTCTTTACTTACCGCGGCGCAACGCTGTTCAAGCCAAATTTGAAGGAACTGAAAGAAGGCCTAAAGCTTGATTTCGATAAGAGTGATTTCAAGGCATTGAAAGTGGCCATCGACAACCTCGAGCAGCAATTGGCCAATAAGGTTACGTTGGTCACTCTATCGGAGCTTGGTGTCGTTGCTAGTCATTCAGACGACTTCGTTCATGAGAAGGCACACAAGCGCGAAATTCTCGATGTGAGCGGTGCCGGTGATACGGTTATAAGTGTTGCCTCGCTTGCATTGGCGGCAGGCGCTGAACCCGCAGTATATGCTGCCCTTGCCAATATTGCCGGCGGACTGGTTTGCGAGAAAGTAGGCGTAGTGCCAATCGATAAAGAATTGTTGCTGCAAGAGGCTATTTCGAAATTGGTTGGCGAACATTTGACCCTCTAATACTGTTATCGTACGTGCAAGAAGTAAAACCGTACTCTCAAGAGGGAGAAAAAAAACAACAAGTAGCTGAGATGTTCAACAACATCTCGCATTCGTACGACTTTCTCAATCACTTTTTTTCGCTGGGTATTGATGTGCTATGGCGAAAGAAGGCCATCCGAATTCTCAAAAAGGAAAATCCGCACAGCATCCTGGATGTAGCCACCGGAACGGGAGATTTCGCTCTGGAAGCCGTGCGCATGAAAATGCACGATGTTCAAATCATAGGTGTCGACATCAGTGCCGGTATGATAGAGGTTGGAAAGAAGAAGGTTGCCAAGAAGAAATTGGAGCACGCCATCACATTACAAATTGCAGATTCAGAAAACCTGCCTTTCGATACAGGGCATTTTGATGCTTTTACAGTGGCTTTCGGTGTGCGCAATTTTCAAAATCTGCGCAAAGGTATGAGTGAGATGCTGCGCGTACTCAAGCCCGGAGGCATGGGAGTAATCATTGAGTTTTCACGCCCGAGCCGTTTTCCCATTAAGCAACTGTTCACCTTTTATTTCAAATATGTAATGCCAACAATAGGGAAGTTGGTTTCTAAAGATGCGCGAGCATACACCTACCTCCCCGAATCGGTCGATGCCTTTCCATCCGGAAAGGATTTCTTGAAGGTCATGACCGAACTTGGCTATCAGGAAGTGAAGTGTATTCCCTTGAGCGGCGGAATAGCCAGTATTTATATTGGTAAGAAATGAAGGTAGATATATGGCCATCGCTCTTGTCGGGTCGTGTTGAAGCACCGGGAAGTAAAAGCGAAGCGCAGCGTATGGTAGCTTGCGCGTTGTTGGCGAAGGGCACCACTACGATTCATGCCTTTCCTACCGGCGACGATTGCGAAGCTGCGTTGCAGGTAGTGCAAGATCTCGGTGCAATTGTTACACGAAAAGGGTCAACTGTCGAGATAAAGGGAGGTTTTCCGCAAGCATTTATTTCCGGAATACGCAATGCCAAAGAACAAATTGATTGTGGTGAATCCGGGTTGTCTTCGCGTGTGTTTGCTTCGATAGCAGCGTTGAGCGATCAGCCGATAACTATCACCGGAAAAAACGCATTACTCAAGCGCCCTTTCGGCGACCTGGTCGACGCACTGAAGCAGTGCAGAGTAACTGTCGATTCTGAAGGCGGATGTTTACCCATGAAAGTGCAGGGTCCGTTGGTTGGCGGAGCTATTCAACTCGATGCATCTCTTTCGTCGCAATTCTTGACAGGCCTCCTCATAGCTCTTTCACGCGCAACGGAGCCATCAGTAGTGGAGGTAATTGATCTGAATAGCAGACCTTACATTGATCTGACGTTGCAGGTGTTGTCGCAGTTTGGCGTTGATGTGCGCAATGAGGATTACAAACGATTTCATATTACACCCAAGGCTTTCAAAGCCGCTGAGTTAACGGTTTCCGGCGATTGGAGTGGTGCCGCTTTTATATTGGTAGCTGCTGCCATTACCGCAGAAGATGGAGTTATTGTCGATAATCTGAACGTTGATTCAGCGCAAGCGGATGTCGCTATTTTAGAGGTGTTGAAACAGGCGGGTGTTCGAATGGCAGCCACGACAAATTCAGTGCAGGTTTGGCAAACGGAAATTCGAGCGTTCGAGTTCGATGCGACTCATTGTCCGGATTTATTCCCACCCATTGCGGCACTTGCTGCTTTTGCTGATGGTGTTTCAATAATTACAGGTGTTTCGCGACTGATACACAAAGAGAGTAACCGAGCGAAGGCCTTGCAACAAGAGTTTGCCAAGGCAGGCATTCGCATCGTCTTGCGCAAGGATGAAATGAAGATCTATCCTTCTGCTATCCGTTCTGCCCAGCTAAATTCTCACAACGACCATCGGATGGCTATGGCGGCTGTTTTGCTCGGTTTGGCAGGCGATCGAGTGTCAATCCAAAATGGCGAGTCCGTTTCAAAGTCATTTCCTGATTTTTATTCCGTAATGCAGTCGTTGGGTGCTCGAATAAAGTTGTTATGACGTTTTGTGCGCACGGCAAAGGCCCTTTCGGTGCTCTCTTAGCGCTGTCGGGTCATGCACTTCTTTGCGTCAACTATCTAACCGTGCTTCGGGTAATTATTCGATAGAAGGTATATTCGCCATGGTTTTTCCCTAATTCCAAACATAGCAATTATGCAATTTTCAGCCGAGCAAATAGCCGCGATGCTTCAAGGTACAGTTGAGGGTAATGCCGGAGCAACTGTAGGTGGTCTTTCTAAAATTGAGGAGGGCCAAGCTGGCACACTTACTTTTTTGGCAAATCCAAAATATACCGAGTACATCTATACCACGGGTGCGAGCATTGCCATTGTTTCAAATGACTTTAACGCTGAGAAGCCTTTGCCTTCCACGCTTACACTTATTCGTGTGGCTGAACCCTATGCTTGTTTTGCGAAATTGTTGGAGGCGTATCATCAAATGCGTCAGCCCAAGGCTGTCGTCAGCGATAAAGCCCACATCGAGAAAACAGCGCAGGTTGGTGAGAACGTTTACATCGGTGAATTTGCATACATAGGCGAAGGTGCGCGCATTGGTGCGCGCGCGCGTATTTATCCCCATAGTTACGTAGGCCCATATACCACAATAGGTGATAATTCGGTGTTGTTTGCCGGCGTTCGCATCTACAATGATTGTGTAATCGGCGCCAATTGCACGCTGCACAGCGGCGTGATTATCGGTGGCGACGGTTTTGGTTTCGCTCCTAATTCCGAAAACAACTATCAGAAGGTTCCTCAAATAGGAAATGTGATTTTAGAGGACCACGTTGAGGTTGGTTCGAATACTGCCATCGATCGAGCAACGCTGGGTTCAACCATTATTCGTCGTGGAGTGAAGTTGGACAACCTTATTCAGATTGCTCACAATGTTGAAATCGGTGAGAATACTGTAATTGCCGCACAAACGGGAATAGCCGGTTCTACTCATATCGGCCGCAATTGCATGATTGGGGGTCAGGTTGGAATTGTGGGCCATATTACGATTGCCGACGGAACAAAAGTTGCGGCACAAAGTGGTATCGGAAAATCAATTACTGAACCCAATACAATTGTTCAAGGATCACCGGCATTCGGTATCATGGATTACAAGAAGTCATATCTGGGCTTTATGAAACTGCCGGAGCTATTGCGACAAGTCGCGCAGTTGCAGAAAAAATCGGAAAGCTAGATTGTTCATGTGGAGCAACCGATGGCATGAAGCCAAATCGTTTTTAAGGCATTGCTGGAATTCGCGCGGACCTCACGGTGTACATTCTCCATTCGTTTATCATCTCATAACGGTGGTGCTCAGAAGTAAGAGCCGAAGTTCGCAATCTAAACTCATAGAAGGTCGGCGAGTAGCTCTGCGCAAATCAAATGAGTCGATAGAGATTGTTGATTTTGGCGCGGGTAGCAGAACACAGAATGGTCAAACCCGATCTGTTTCAGCAATAGCCCGCACAGCCTTGCAGCCGCCTTCTCATGCTCGTGCGCTATGCATGCTTGCTGAGCATGCGCAAGCAAAGTCAATTCTCGAGCTTGGCACGTCGTTCGGAATCACTACCGCACATTTGGCCTCTTCATTGCCGGACGCAAGTATTTACACCATTGAAGGAAGTGAAGGTGTTGCACAAGTTGCCCGAAATACCTGGGGTGCTGTCGGTGTTGGTTCTGTTCATCTTACGGTGGGAAGCTTCGCGCATCAACTGAAAAACGTTCTCGACCGCTTGCATTCAGTCGATTTTGTAATTATTGATGGCGATCATAGGGGTGAGGCTTGTATCCAATACATCGAGCAGATTCTTCCTTACACAAGCAGTGATACGGTGATCGTTTTGGATGATATCTATTGGTCGCCCTCCATGACAGAAGCTTGGAAGATCTGTATTGCCGATGCTCGATTCACGCTGTCGCTCGATTTCTTCGATTTTGGTGTTCTTTATCAGACAAAGGGAAGAGTGAAGGAGCATTTTGTGCTCAAGCAGCCTTGGAAGTAGGCGCCTTTTTTTCCACATCGTTAACGCTATTTATCACCCGATGGATGCCATTTGGCTTGTGCCAATCACGTGCAGGGTTATTTTTGCGCACATTAATTAATGAAACCATGATGAAAAAGTTCGTAATGATTGCTATGATGGCAATGCCCGTATTGGCTTTTGCCCAAGACAAACCTGTTGCTGTTGCTCCAGCTGCAAAGCCACAGGACAACAAGTTTGCTATCGCCAACCCTGAAATTATTTTCTTAGAGTTGATTATCTCAACAAACCCGGCGGGTGCTCAAACAATTCGTGCCGATTTTGGTCGCGAAATATTGGCAGGTCTTTCGGATAAGGAGCTTATAAAACAATTGTCTGAAATGCGTTCTATCGTGTTTCCTACAGTACCCGATGCTATGAACTATTTGTCTTCACTCGGATACAAGCATCAGCAGAATTACGTGACTTACGATAAAGAGAATCGCCCGGAAGCCACGCACATGGTATTCGAGAAGCGCATGCCACGTCGCCAGCCTGAAGCGAAGCCGCGTCCTGAAGGAGCAAAAACCGATGAGGGAATGAAGCCGGCACCTGCGCCTGGTCCTCAACCAAAGGTAGCACCGAAGGAATCGAAGAAGAAGTAATATAAAGGGCTCCACGAATGGGGCCCTTTTTTTTGTCCATCTTTGTTTCTACGTAATCGTATTTTTCTATAATTCATTCAGATGCGGAAGGAGAAAATTGCACTTCGGGTTTTATATGTGTTGGCGGTGTATGTGCTGCTGCAACTGTTGTGGTGGGGGTATCAATTGGTGCAACTCAACGCAAAGCTGATTTTGGAGCAGGAGGTTGACATGCATCGTCAGTATCTATTGCTGCGCGCGAAAGTTTGGATGGTAGTCGGAGAAGGGTTGGTGTTCTTCATTTTATTGGCAATCGGATTTCGTTACATAAAACGCACCGTGTCGCGTGAGCTGGCAATTGCCAGAAAAGAAAAGAACTTTCTGCTTTCGGTAACACATGAATTGAAGACACCAATTGCGGCAATCAAACTTTTTTTGGAAACGATGCAGTCGCGCACTTTAACAGAAGATAAACGCCAAGAGTTGTTGTTGCATTCAGTCCAAGAAACAAAACGGCTGCAGTCTTTAACGGAGAATATACTGATGGCCGCAAGACTCGACAGCGGAAAGGATGCGGTAACTGCCTCTGTTGTTGATTTGAGTGAGTTGGTTCAGCGTGAAGTTCACCGATTTCGTCAGATGTATGCAGCGGCCATTGATACCGATATAGCAAGTGGAGTTCGTGTGAATGGCGACGAGCAGATGCTATCTGTTGTGGTCGTAAACTTAATAGACAACGCGCTGAAGTACGGTCAGCACACACCCGTTCGAATTGTCGTGAGTCAGACCTCCGGTATTGCTAATTTGACAGTTACAGACCATGGCCAGGGAATACCGGCGGGTGAAGAAAAGAGAATATTCGAGAAGTTCTATCGGGTAGGAAATGAAGAGACACGAACTTCAAAAGGAACGGGCCTTGGTCTATTCATCGTGGATGCAGTCGCAAAAATGCACGGAGCTGACGTAGTCGCTTCAAACGGGGCTAATGGAGGTGCAATGTTTACAGTAAGATTTAAAAAACTAGTTTGATATATGAGTAAGAAAGTGTGCCTAGTAATTCTGGATGGATGGGGCAACGGCGATTTGAATGCAGGCAATGCAGTGCATGTCGCGAAGACTCCTTTTGCCGGCATGTTGACCGAAAGATATCCATGTGCTGCATTGCGCACCGACGGCGAAAATGTAGGATTACCTGAGGGTCAAATGGGCAACAGCGAAGTTGGTCATATGAATATTGGAGCCGGACGAGTCGTATATCAAGACTTGGTGAAAATTAATGTTGCTATACGCAACGGAGAGTTTTCCGGTAATGGCGTAATTCTCGACGCATTCCGATACGCCTCTCAGCACGGCAAGCGTGTTCACCTCATGGGTTTGGTGAGCGATGGTGGAGTTCATTCTCACAGCACACACGTTATGGCTCTCTGCGATGTCGCTGCGAAATTTTCGGAGGTTGAAACGTTTGTTCATGCCTTTACAGATGGGCGTGATACCGATCCGAAGAGCGGTCTCGGTTTTATTCGTGAGCTCGATGCGTACATTGCTTCAACCTCTGTGCGCATAGCATCCGTAAGCGGCAGATACTATGCAATGGATCGCGATAAGCGTTGGGAGCGAGTTCGCTTGGCTTACGATGCACTTACACAGGCGAAAGGTCATGCATTCAAAAATGCAATGGCTGTGATAGAGGGCGCATATGCAACGGGTGTTACCGATGAGTTTATCGAGCCTTCAGTGATAGTGGATGACGCAAACAATCCGATCGCAACTATTCAGCCCGACGATGTAGTGATTTGTTTCAATTTTAGAACAGACCGCTGTCGCGAGATAACAGAGGTTCTCACTCAGCACGATATGCCGGAACATGGTATGCAGAAGTTGCCTCTTTATTATGTGACAATGACCAATTACGACGATTCTTATAAGGGCGTTCATGTTGTGTATGATAAGGACAATTTGAATCAAACATTGGGCGAGGTCTTAGAACGGAATGGAATCAGTCAAATACGAATTGCTGAAACGGAGAAGTATCCGCACGTTACCTTTTTCTTCAGCGGCGGAAGAGAGAAGGAGTTCAACGGTGAACGCAGGATTATGATTCCTTCACCCAAAGTTGCAACGTATGACCTACAGCCTGAGATGAGTGCTCGCGGCATTACAGAGGCCATCTGCAATGAGATGAAAGATAATCCGGCTGGCTTTATTTGCTTGAATTTTGCCAACCCGGATATGGTTGGCCATACCGGTGTTTTCAATGCAATTGTAAAGGCCGTCGAAACAACAGATGAATGCCTTCAGCAGGTTGTGGAAACGGGGTTGCAGTTTGGTTATTCATTTGTAGTTATTGCTGATCATGGCAACGCCGATTATGCGGTCAACGAGGATGGTTCTCCAAACACAGCACACACAACCAATCCGGTTCCTGTATGGATTTTAGATGCCGACGTGAAGGAAGTTCATTCGGGAAAATTGGCCGACGTAGCGCCTACTATTTTGAAAATGCTCGGTGTTTCGCAACCGGCTGAAATGACCGGTAGGCCGTTGTTTTAATTACTCCTCCCAGTCAAGAGTCATTTTTTCAATGCGCTGAACAAGCGCCTCAGAGCTCATTTGCTCTCGCAGTCTATCCACGATGATTGGAAACGACAGGGGTGTCGGTTTTTCAGGTGAACGTAGAACAGATTTCTGCTGCTGCATGCGTTCGAGCGCTGCTCTGGTTCGAGTATATTCTAACTGTTGGTGTACAACTTCATCCATGGCCTGACGAAGCAGCAAGTTGTCGGGCTCGTATGTTTCGAATACCTGGTAAATCAATTGCGACGAACTCTGTAAGTGGCGGTCTTTTATTTTTTGACCGGGATATCCCTTGAACACTAAGCCTGCAATGGCTGCGATATCCCGGAACTTACGTTTGGCAAGTTCACTGGCGTTGATTCCGGAAAGTATATCTTCCTCCAGTTTGTCGGTTGAGTAGAGTGTAGCATTCAGTAATTCTGATGCAGGTATTCTCTGGTCACTGAGCAATTCAAAACCGTAGTCGTTGTATGCGAGCGAAAAACTAATGCTCCTATTTAGCCCTAATCGGAAGGCGAACAACGATGCCAAGCCTTCGTGAACCGCTCTTCCTTCAAACGGATAGAATATGTGATGATGGCCCTCCGCAGTCTCGAATGTTTCGATCAGCAACTCGTCCATACTCGGCACATGCGATCGAGCTCGCTGAAGTTCGAGTATCGGTTGAATGAACCTAAGCTCAGGATGAGATGTGTTTTTCAAGTTCTGTTCTGATGCCGCTGCTTGCATTTGCCTTCTAAGCATTATACTCATTTGTGAAGAAAGCGGCAGGCGGCCTCCGAGCCATACGGGTGTACGTCCGCTTTGCGCAATCGATTTTCGAACCAGTGCTGTCATCTCTTTTACCTGCAACAGCTGCAGGCTCAAACCGGCAAACCAAAAGTGATCGCCCTCTTCCAATTGCGATATGAATGATTCTTCAACGTGCCCAATAATTCCCCCCCTCCGAAGTTTTACGATCATTAGTGTGTCACTCACAATGGTCCCAATCGACATTCGGTGTCGGTTGGCAATTCGCAGCTGGTCCACTTTAAAGAGATTGTCTTTTAATTGAATCTTTTTGTATTCGTTATAGCTTCCCAGCGACACACCTCCGCTCGAAGCAAAGCGCAGTGTCCATTGCCATTCCTGAGCGGTCAATTCTGCAAAGCAATGCGTGTTCGTTACTTCCTGAAAGGTGCTTTCCTGCTCAAATCCTACGCCGCAGGCAAGGGTTACGAGGTATTGAATGAGTACATCAAAACACAGTGTTAGAGGAGGTTTGCTTTCCAGGAAGTCTTCCTCAATAGCTTGACGAAGAGCTGCCGCCTCAATGAGCTCGAGGGAATGGGTGGGCAGAAAAAATATCTTACTGATGGCGTCGGGCCGGTGACCACTTCTTCCCGCGCGCTGCACGAAACGAGCAATGCCTTTAGGGCCGCCTATTTGAATAATGGTTTCTACCGGTGCAAAATCAACTCCCAAATCGAGACTGCTTGTGCAGATGACGGCTTTTAACCTACCTTCATAAAGAGCCTCTTCAACCCATGTTCTTATCTCTTTGCTGATGCTCCCGTGGTGCATCGCCATTACACCTGCGAGCGAAGGATCGAGCTCCAGCAGCGTTCGATACCATATTTCGCATTGCGACCGAACGTTGGTAAAAATGAGGGTTGAATTGCTGGAGTGAATTATGGGCAAGAGATTTTTGGCCAATCGAGTGCCCAGGTGCCCTGCCCATGGCATTCGCTCCGCTTTCTCGGGCAGTATGGATGAAACTTGATACTGTTTTCGAATATTGCTTCGAATGAGATTACCCGTTGTGCTATTCCCGAGCAGGCATTGCATTGCTTCCGTTAAGTTGCCGATAGTTGCTGAAATGCCCCAGATGCGCATGTCAGGCGCCATGATTTTCAACCGGCTCAACGCTAACTCCACTTGCACGCCTCGCTTGGTTCCCATGAGTTCATGCCATTCATCTGCAACTACGATTTCCAGGTTACTGAAAATGTCGCCGGCTTGCCGGGAGCAGAGCATCAGATGAAGGCTTTCCGGCGTAGTGATGAGAATATTCGGCAGCACTTTAAGTTGGCGAGTGCGCGCAGCACCACCCGTGTCGCCCGTTCGAATGTCGACGGTAAGTGCACTCTGCATTCCTCGAATTGCCCGAGTGGCGGATTTTTCAATCTCCGCTGCAAGTGCGCGTATGGGGGTAATCCAGAGCACACGCAAACCAGGGGTGCTCGCAGGCTTGTTTGCGTGCTTTGCTATGTTGGGCAGCAGCGCAGCATAGGTTTTTCCGCTACCCGTAGGGGCGTTTATGAGTCCATGCTCTCTTCTGGCTTGTGCTTGCCAACTTTCCAACTGAAAAGTAGCAGGTTCCCAACCCATCGATTTAAACCAATGAATGCAGGCGTTTGAGGATTCGTGAGGAGAATGTGTTGAACTCAAGGTTTTTTGCTCATTTTTGCGTCGGCGGAAGGTTAATCATTTAGGCATCATTTTGGTTATCGCCACCAACAAACAAAAGAACACATGAAAAAGTTAATTCCTTTTTTGATTTTGGCGCTATTGGCCATTCAACCTGCGCGAGCACAAACTGAAAATGAATACAAGGATTTGCTCACCTTGTTTGTAACCGAGAAGTTCGAGAAGTGCCTTTACAAGGCTGAAGGTTATACCCTCGATGAGAAGACGAAGAAGGATCCGCTTCCTTATATGTTTATGAGCCGCTGCTTCTATGAAATGTCCAAGCGTGATGAGTTTAAGGAGAAGTACCCCAATTCATTCAAGGATGCCATGAAGTATATCTCAAAGTATGGCAGTAAGGACAAGGAAAAAAAGTATCTGTCGGAATATGAGGATTACATCGCGCAGATACGTGCCGCGGCCATTGCACAGGCAGAAACAATGATGGATACGCAGAAATATAGCAAAGCCAAGCAGCTATATGATCAGTTGCTTGACATCGACCCGAATGATGCCGGGGCACAACTGATGATGGGTGTTGTACAAGGATTAATGAAGGCAAAAAAGGAGTCTGATACGGCTTTAGCAAAAGCAAAAGCAATTCTAACAGAGAAAAAGGCTGGGCAGGCTGCTGAAGAATTGTATCTATTGAAATATGCGCTTACAATGCATGCTACAAATTTGGCCGGCACAAGCAAGGATGCCGCCAAGGAGTGGTTGGACTTAGGTTCAGAATATTTCCCGGACGACAAAGAATACAAGGTGACCTACGACACAATAGTGGGATAATCATTGAATTGAAAAGGGCCGAAAGGCCCTTTTTTATTAGTCGCGTGGCGATCGGTTGAAAAGGATGTAACCGAAGTTAAAGATGAAGCTCCACGGTTCGCTTTTCTTGTCGTAGTAGTTGGCGCTAAGGCTAATCGGACCGATGGGTGTATGGGTTACAAAAGTGCCCGATGCTACGTAGTTTATTACGGGCGAATTATCGTAGGTCGCTTTGCCAAACGAATCCTTTACGATTGCGCCGAACGGTTGAAAGGCATATCCTTCCAGTCTCAATTCAATTTTCTTTGTAAAGGTTAGTACATTTATCAGTCCATAGGCTGCATACTGATGCGCTCTGAATTGAGGCAAAAAATAGGTTCGGCTTTCGGGAATGGGGTTGAAGGATGGAGCAGCTATTGCCGACGAGATGTAATTGTTGAAGAAATCTTGCGTGCTATATGCCCCTTCTAAATAAAACCCTGATTTCAATTTTCTGCTGTTGAAGAAATAGTTTTGATAGTTGATTTTAGCAGTATACCAGGTATGGCCTGTCTTTGTTGTGTCGCGCAATTCGGAGGTGGTGCCAGGAATAGTGAACTCCTCACCTTTAACTGTTTTCAGGCTCAACTGGACGAACGAACCTGAATTTGCAAATTGCTTGCGATTGAGGGTGCTTCGCTCAAAAGAAAGTCGTCCTACCCAGGCATTGAATTCTGTCCTGTCGGCAGTATCGGTAGAAATGAAATTAGTGATTTGATAGTACTCGTCGAATTGATGAGTGTAAAAGGCTTCTGCACGAAGTACGCCTCGTGATCCGGCTGGTGTAGATATTCCAAGCTGACCAAATCGTTCATTCATCAAAATGTAAGAGGGTTTTACGTCCTCAAAGAAAGTGGATAGACTCTTGTAGAAATCCCATCTGTTAAAGGTAAAACCACCCTGAATAGAAACTGGGATTCGCGAAGAAAAATCCCAACGAATGTCTCCATGAATGGAACCGTAAAACCTTCCGAAATAGCTGTTGGCAGAGAGTGTCGCAGAAGTTAAGCCGAACAAGTTATATTTCAGTCCAATGAAGCCAGTGTTGATAGACCTCGACGAAAAATTACCCCCAAATGCAACTAACAGGTCTTTTTCCTTCTTAACGTCAAGATTCAGTGTATACGTCTTTTTATCTGGCTGATAGTTTGTGGTTGGGAAAATGGTGTTGATTTTGTCATCACCGAACAATTTGAAGTAGCGTGATTTGAGTTCGGAAAGCTCAATAGGGGCGTCTTTCTTAACCATGATTTTCTGCACATATCTGCGCTGCGACTTTTTTAAGCCTTCAATCGAAATTCGGTCTATCATGAGAGGCTGAAACTTGGATTGAAATTTACTGCGTGCTGCTTCCTTCTGTTCAATGGTTTGTTCGCGCTTTATTGCAAGTTTGATGGAAGGCAATTGCTCGAGTGATTCCTGATAGCCAATTTCGATTGCCTCGTCGATTTTGTCAAAATCAAACGTCGAAATGTCGCTCATTTTTGGGCTTACAATTACTGAATTGAGCAAGGGTGTTTGTGATGTTGACCTATACAGAATCATGGATTGAAGCTGTGATATAAGATCGTCTTCGTTGGGTTTTGGATTGCTGCCCGATACATTGCACCCGATAATAATGTCCGGTTTGAATTCTCGATACGCCATATCAATCGGGAAGTTGTTATAGATACCCCCATCGAAAAGAAGTTTGCCGTCTACCCTGCGCGCAGGAATATAAAAAGGGTATGTGCAAGAAGCCCGGGTCGCAATATTCAATGGGCCTGAACGAAACGTAATTTCTTGCTTGCTTTCGATGTCGGCCGCGATACATCGAAAGGGTACATATAAGCTGTCGAAATTGCTGCTGCACGCTGCATCAGGTTGAGAAAATCCCTCCATCAGTTTCCAGTCGAGCAAAACCGGGTTGATAAGATTGGCCGGAATCATATTGCTCATAATACTTCCGCTCGACAGCCGAAGTGATCCAAAGGCTGCATCCGTATCGGAGTTTTTAAAGTAAAAATCCAACTGGTCGTTCTTATTGCCGGTTGCCATATTCAGAAATTCCTCCGTTCTTACTAGGCTATCAATGGTGGAAACACTGTGTCCGGAGGCGTATAAAGCGGCTACAATAGCACCCATGCTGGTGCCGCAGATGTAATCAACCGGCACATTGTTCTCTTCTAGGACTTTCAGAAAGCCAACGTGCGCAAGCGCTGTAGCACCTCCGCCACTAAGCACAACAGCTACTTTTTGCGCCGACCCAAACATGGGGCACAACACTAGAAGGAGCATAAGCATGACGCGGGAAATGGCCTTGCGTATAAATGATGTACATAATTTCACGCTTCAAAGTTGGTCAGGAATGCTTTTAATTCAAAGCCATGAAAAACATTTTTCAAATTGTCTTGAAACGCTAAGAGATTTCGTGAATAAGGTTGGTGTTGAATTGACGCAACCTCGAACCATACCAACTAAACATTTCACCATCGGCCTTGAATACCCGGCTGTTGGGTACAAGTGCTGCCATTTCAAGTTCATGTGACGCATTAAATGGGAAGGGTTCGCTCGAGAGAAAGATGAAATCAGGGCTCACATTGCTGAGTTCTGATTCACTTACCACGGGATAACGGGATTCCGTTTTGTCTGCAAATACGTTGTTGAATCCTGCTCTGTGGAGCATGTCGTGAATGAACGTGTCTTTGTTGACGGTCATCCACGGGTTTTTCCAAATGAGGTAGGCCACAGAGGGCTTACAGGAGGAGGGTGTGATATTATCGAAACGATTGGAAATGCTTCGAATTATTTCCCCAGCTATAGTATCGGTTTCAGTTATGCAACCCAAATCGCTTATCATGCTTAACGCATGTTCCAAACAACGAACGTCGCTCGTATAGGTGGGAAACCTCGTTTTGAGCCACTCGATTTGCTCACGATCGTTTTCCTCCTTATTGGCAACTATGAGGTCGGGTTCGAGTGCTGCAATCTTTTCGAGACGGAGGTTTTTGGTGCCCCCCACAATAGCTTTTACTGACTTTGCGCTGCTAGGGTGAATACAGAATTTGGTAATTCCTGCGATACTGTCTGCAAGCCCGAGATCAAACAATAACTCGGTTTGAGAGGGCACAACAGTTACAATGCGCCTGGGCGGCGTTGGAATGTATACGGTATTGCCGATTTGATCGGTTAGGGTGCCAGGCATGGTTTGTCTGCCGCCAATATGCGACAAAAAGTAAGTTGCGGACAGGTGCCTTGTCAGAAAGAGACAGGCAGGAGAGGGAATACTGACACATTTTCAGCAAAGTCGTCCGAAATTCCGGATGGCAGGAAGGTTGAAAAGCGGGGTTCGACAAACAAACGAAGTCAAATCGAAAACCAACATCATGAGTAAAGTAATAGGAATAGATTTAGGAACCACAAACAGCTGTGTTGCCGTAATGGAAGGTAACGAGCCGGTGGTAATCTCTAACAGCGAAGGAAAGCGCACAACCCCCTCCGTTGTCGGATTTGTAGAGGGTGGCGAACGTAAGGTGGGTGACCCTGCGAAGCGTCAGGCCATTACCAACCCAACCAAAACCGTATACTCGATTAAGCGTTTTATGGGAAGCAGCTTTGATGAGTGCGCTCGTGAAGCAGGTCGTGTTCCATACCAAGTGGTGAAGGGTGATGGTAATACACCACGTGTAAAAATTGATGACAGAAACTATACGCCTCAGGAAATTTCAGCGATGGTTCTTCAGAAAATGAAGAAAACCGCCGAAGACTATTTGGGACATGAGGTTACAGAAGCCGTTATTACGGTTCCTGCATATTTTAATGATGCACAGCGCCAGGCCACGAAAGAGGCAGGGGAAATAGCCGGCTTGACAGTTAAGCGTATCATCAATGAGCCTACGGCAGCAGCATTGGCTTATGGCCTCGATAAAAAGTCTCAAGACATTAAAATTGTAGTATTTGACTGCGGTGGTGGTACACACGACGTATCGATTCTAGAGCTTGGAGATGGTGTTTTCGAAGTTCTTTCAACCGATGGCGACACGCATTTGGGTGGCGACGATTTCGACCAGGTAATTATCGATTGGTTGGTGCAAGAGTTTAAGAATGAAAACGGTAATCAATTCGATTTGATGAAGGACCCAATGGCTCTTCAGCGATTGAAGGAAGGTGCAGAAAAGGCGAAGATTGAACTTTCTGCCAGCACCTCGACTGAGATTAACTTGCCTTATATTATGCCTGTTGATGGCATCCCGAAACACTTGGTGAAGACGATGTCTCGTGCCAAGTTTGAACAATTGGCAGACAGTCTCATTCAACGCACCATTGCGCCGTGTGAAAGCGCTTTGAAAAAGGCCGGTATCTCTGTGAAGGATATCGATGAAGTTATTTTGGTTGGTGGTTCTACTCGTATTCCTGCCATCCAGGATGCCGTAAAGAAGTATTTTGGTAAGGACCCTTCAAAGGGTGTTAACCCGGATGAAGTGGTAGCAATCGGTGCCGCAATCCAAGGCGGTGTCCTCACCGGAGAAGTGAAAGACGTATTGTTGCTCGATGTTACACCGCTTTCTTTGGGTATTGAAACAATGGGTGGTGTACTGACCAAATTGATTGAGTCAAATACAACTATTCCAACAAAGAAGAGCGAAGTGTTTTCTACAGCCAGCGACAACCAACCGAGCGTAGAAATCCACGTATTGCAAGGAGAACGCGCAATGGCGAAGGACAACCGCACGATTGGTCGCTTTCACCTCGATGGACTGCCATCAGCACCTCGTGGAGTGCCACAAATCGAAGTAACATTTGATATAGATGCCAACGGTATCATTCATGTGAGCGCAAAGGACAAGGCTACCGGAAAAGAGCAGAATATTCGAATTCAGGCTTCTTCAGGATTGAGCAAAGAGGAGATTGAGAAAATGAAGCGTGAAGCTGAGATGAATGCAGAAAGTGATCGTGCGGCTCGTGAGCAAGTAGACACTATCAACCAGGCCGATACGCTGATTTTCCAAACGGAAAAACAAATGAAGGAGTTTGGCGATAAGATTCCTGCTGACAAGAAGGAGCCAATCGAAACTGCGCTGAATGAGTTGAAGCAAGCACACGCCGATAAGGATGTGAATCGTTGCAAATCAGCTATTGACGCCTTGAATAACGTTTTTGGAGCTGCCGCAACTGAAATGTACAACCAGTCCGGCGATCAAGGTCAACCTGCCGGCAATACACAAGGCAGTGATTCGGAAGTCACTGATGTTGATTTTGAAGAAGTAAAAGACGATAAAAAGTAAACGATTTATATGTGATTTTTTAAAAGGGTCCCTGCAAGGGGGCCCTTTTTCTATATTTGGCAAAACAAATCCCCTATGATCAAAGAATTCAAACAATTCGCACTACGCGGTAATCTGATTGATATGGCTGTCGCCTTTGTAATGGGGGCCGCCTTTAGTAAGGTAGTATCTGCATTTATCGACGGCATGGTGCTTCCTCTCGTAGGACTTATTCAAGGAAGGGATTTCTCAAATCTCTATTATCCGCTCTCCGAAAATGTTCGATTGGCACGTCAACTGGCCGAGGCAGAAGGAACAGGGCTTTCTCTTGCTCATGCAAAGGAGATTGGGCCGGTATTGGCCTATGGTACTTTTATAACGGTTACGATTGAGTTTGTGATTGTGTCATTATTCATGTTTTTGGTTATCAAGGCAATGAATAAGCTTCGTAAATCGGAGGAGGTAGCCGCTGCTCCAGAACCGAATAAATCTGAACAGTTATTGGAGGAAATTCGCGACGCATTGAAGAAAGGCTAGGTTTTTCTGATTAATTCTAAACTTAAGGCGCGTAAAATTGTTTGGCAATCGTCAAGGTATGAGTAGGCGTCTTTCGATAGCAATTGTTGGAGCAGTGGTTTTACTTACCGCTCTCTGTGCTTGGCTAATTTCGGGCCTGAAATTTAGTTATGACTTCGAAGCTTTTTTTCCGAAGGACGATCCCGAAACAGAATTTTACCTCGGCCTGCGCGACCGATTCGAAACCGATAATGATTTCTTCATTGTCGCACTTGAAAATGATGGGTCTGTTTTTCAATTGGACTTCTTACGCAAAATTGATAGTCTGAGCCGAGAGTTGTCAGCTATTGAAGATGTTACTGTAGCCATTGGACCCACGCAATTAAAAAGAGTTGTTCAGGATCCGTTGCTAGGCCAAGTCGTTGAAGTGCCCATGTTGCGTTGGGAAACTCCTGAAACATACGCCGCAGATTCTTCTGAGCTGGCGCTGACCACGGGATTGGTGGGGTGGTTTTTTTCGGAAGATTACAAGTCGGTTGCAATCAATATACGCCATACACAAAGGCTTTCGAAGGAGCGCTGCGATCTTCTCGCTGCGAACATTGAGGCTGCTGTTGCGCAATTTGAGTTCAAAAAGTCCCATGTGATTGGACGTGCGCTTGGCCAAAAGCTATATGTAGAGCTCATGATTCACGAGCTCATTTTATTCGTGTCGCTGAGTCTCATTCTTACCACGCTCTTTTTATATGTCGCATTTCGTTCGGCTTGGGGAATACTCATTCCCACTTTCGTAGTACTTATTTCAATATTATGGACACTCGGTTTCATCCGCCTGTTGGGCAACGATCTTGATTTAATGCTGACCGTATTACCCACCATCATTTTTGTGGTGGGCATGAGCGATTCGGTGCATGTGCTTACGAAGTACATGCAGGAGCTGCGCAACGGTCGTGAGAAAAAAGATGCCATACGCTATGCATTTAAAAGTATACGGCTCGCAACTTTCCTAACGGCCGTAACAACGTCCATCGGATTTCTGACGCTGGTGCTTTCCAACATAGAACCTATCAGCAATTTCGGTATCTATACATCGGTGGGCATTATGCTCGCTTATGGTCTGACGTATAGTTTGCTTCCTGCTATCTTGTTTCTCGCTGAGCCCACGAAACTCAACACGTTTGCACTCTCCGATGATTTTTGGACGAAAAGGCTGCATGCGTCCTTTCGATGGATACTGCGCAGGCGTGTTAGTGTAGTGATTGGAACCTTGGCTGTATGTGCCATCAGCGTGTATGGAATTTCTCTTGTTGAGGTCGACAACAAGATGCTCGAAGATTTGCGCGACGAGCATCGGTTGAAGCAGGAGTTCTTTTTTATGGAAGAGAATTTTTCCGGCTGCAGGCCTTTTGAAATGGCCATCATGCTCAATGAAAATGTTCAGTTGAATGATGGCGCCTTCTTGCACGATCTCGACACACTCAATCACTGGTTGCGTGAATCCTATGGTGTCGGTTCTCTGGTTTCCTACACAGAGATTTTGAAAAACGCGAATCAGGCTACAAACGCTGGTATGCGTGAGTTTTATAGTATTCCCACTGACAGCGTTGAGCTGCGTCGTCTTAATAAGTTGGTGCAGCGCAAGGAGTTTGCAGAGGTGGTCAGTATGCATTACGACAAGGAAGGTGGGGTGCTTCGTATTGCGGGTAAAATCGGCGACTTCGGGCGGAAGCACTATGAGGAACTAAATGGGCGATTGGACGATTTCATTCGAAATAACTGTACAACGAAATTTGACTACAAGGTAACGGGTACAGCTCATCTCATCGATTTGAACAATCGATACTTAGTTGAAAACATGGTGTGGGATCTTCTTCTCTCGATAGCTGTAATCGGTTTGATAATGGGGGCGGTCTATCAGTCGCCGAAGATGATTATACTTACTATCATCCCCAACCTCATACCGCTCATCATTGTCGGTGGCATCATGGGCTTTGCGGGCATACCCTTGAAGGTTACCACCTCGATTGTCTTCAATATTGCATTTGGTATAGCGGTCGACGACACCATTCACTTCTTGGCGCGCACACGCACGCTGTTGTTGGAAGGCATGAGTCCGTTATATGCAGTTAAGCGAACGTTTCTGACCACGGGCAAAGCCATGGTCGTAACGACACTGATCTTAAGTGGAGGCTTCTTAACGCTGATTCTGTCAGACTTCATGGGCACCTTCTATATCGGTCTGCTCATCAGTCTTACACTGTTTATTGCGCTCGTCGCCGAGTTACTCATTTCGCCGTTGGTGATTATTTTCTTCTACAAGAAGAAGGGGTAGAGTTTGAAGCGAAGACCAAGAGGTTGCCTGGCAACACTTACCCCTTGTTTATGGTTCTCATGTACAGTTGCAAAAACGCTGCGGCCACTGCTTCGTTGCTGAAGTTTTTTTGCGCATACGCGCGCAGTGCTGCCTTGTCGTATTGATGAATGTTGGCTGCCATGGTTTCGATTGCATGTGCAAATGCTTCTTCATCGCCTCGCTCCACGAGCATGCCGCGTTCGGGGGTGATGTGTTCGCTGATACCGCCGACGCGTGTGCTGATCACAGGAAGGCCGCATGCGAGGGCTTCTACAATTACACACGGGAGGTTTTCGTAATTGCTGAAGAGCAATAAGGCATGCGACGATTCCATTTTTCGGGCTACTCCTTCCCACGAAATTTCGCCGAAGAAGTCGATGGAGTCGGGGCGAATGCCCAAGCTTTCCGCTTGCTGCTTCCAATACGCTATAGGGCCATCGCCTCCTAGGGTAAGATGCACGTTCGGTTTGCGGTCCGATATCACTTTCCAAACCCGCAGTATGCCGCTGATGTTTTTGTGCGCGTCAATGAGCGAGCTGACGTGGAGAAACCTCACACGATTGTTGTCGGGCTGCGCCAATGAAAACAGTCTTGTGTCGACCACATTCAGCACAACCTGGTAGTTGCCGTGAATACCGAAGTCAATCATCTTGTGTTGCAGGTCGAGCGTTACAGGGCAGAGGAATGCCGCTTTTTGAGCTCCGAACTTCGACATCCATAGCAAAAGAGGGCTACGCTTTCCAGCGTGAATCGGGTCGTAACCGGTCCAGTGTTCGGTGACGATATAAGGCAGGTTAAACTTACTTTTTAGCCAGCGCGGTTGCCAGCCATGTGGCCAAAGCACATTGTGGTGAACGAGGTCGAATTGAATACTCTTTGAACGCATCAAGTGATAAGCTCCCTTAATAAATGCTTTGCGCTTAGCGAAAAATCCGCGTTTGCAGTAAACGATTAGCGTGTTCACGTTTTTCTCGCAATGCTCTTCGATTTTCGGTGGCCCCTGCCATTGGGGCATAGAGGCCACATACAACACCCACACATCGCACAACGTGGCCACCGCTTCGGCGTGGCGTTGCACGAAGTTGCCCACTGTGGAGTGGGCCTTGCTGGGATACCAGCTGGAGGTAAACAATATGGAAAGTCGCTTGCTATTCACTGTATTTCGAGAGTGCAATCTAAGTGGAAACGATTACATGATTTTCTTGTTGGTTCTGAAAGAAAAATGCGTTTAATTTGCACCCGCATTTTAGACGGTGGTCGTAGCTCAGTTGGTAGAGCCCCAGATTGTGGTTCTGGTTGTCGTGGGTTCGATCCCCATCGATCACCCTTCACAAAAAAGGTCCTTTTCAGGACCTTTTTTTATTTCTTCAATTCCGGTGCGATTCCATTCACGAAGTCTTCAATGACACGTGCTTTCCCTGCGGAGGTGCATCCCGAAAATCCGGTAAGTTCCGAATAAGTAATGGAGCGGTTGTACTCCTCCAGCATCGGCCCTGCAATGGGCATGTAGCTCCAATGCCAGGCTTCTGCTTCATATCCTGTTCGACCGTTGGACTTGGATGTGTAGGTTTGGTAATAACCGAACTCCGATGCGCGCTTTGTCAACCATTGATAAATCAATAACCCTTTTCCTTGAGTAAAATAGGCAGGCTCCAAGCTATTCATGTCGATGTCGGTTCCCCAGTGATGTCTGCTCGTGCCGGGCATGCTGCTGAATTTCATGATGTCGACGATACGCTCAAGGTCTGACTTGCTTTCGTATTGAGGGCGCCTCCATTTGCGTTCCCAGATGCCCTTTTGTGCATCGAAATTGCGGGTAGCTGAAAGGATTGTCAGTGATATGCCATCGTTAAGCGCAGCAGCGTGCATGCGTTTGAACGCTTCATACGCCTCTTTTCTGAGATAGATATCGGTTTTTGTTGAGTACCGGGCTTCAATCAGTTGAAAGGCGCTATGCTTCGCCGGACTAAATTTTCCCAGCAACTCTTCTCGGGTATATGGAGCAAGAGAGTCTGTCTCCGCCACTTGCGAAATCATTCGCTGATGGCAGAGCGAGAGAAGCAGTGCAACAACAAGGAGCCGACGAAGAGTGGGCTTCAGCATCAATGAATTCCTTTCGCAGCCAGGTAGCGCTCGGCGTCGAGCGCCGACATACAGCCTGTGCCGGCTGCAGTGACAGCCTGACGGTAGGTTTTATCGGCCGCATCGCCTGCTACAAATACACCTTCGATATTGGTTTTGGAAGATCCAGGTACGTTCAAAATGTAGCCTGTTTCATCTGTATTGATCCATGGCTTGAATACAGCTGTGTTCGGATTGTGTCCGATAGCTACAAAGAATCCGGTCGCTTTTAGTGTGCGTTGCTCTCCTGTTTCGCGGTTCTTAACCAACACGGCTTCCAAGCCCTGGTCTCCGAGCAAGTCTTCGGTTTCGGTGTTCCAAAGCACTTCAATATTGGGAGTGCTTGTTACACGGTGTTGCATGGCTTTAGATGCACGCATTTTATCGCTACGAACCAGCATGTATACTTGTTTGCAAAGCTTAGCCAAGTAGGTTGCTTCTTCAGCTGCTGTATCGCCCGCACCAACGATCACTACATCTTGGTTGCGGTAAAAGAATCCGTCGCATACTGCGCAAGCACTCACACCACCGCCCAATTCACGTAGGCGTGTTTCATTTGGCAGCCCGAGCCATTTGGCACTTGCACCCGTAGAGATAATGATGGAGTCGGCACTGATGGTATGTTTTCCGTTGTCGATTTCTACCCAGTGTTTTGGGCCTGTGAAGTCCACTTTCGTAACCCAGCCGCTGCGCACATCTGTTTCGAAGCGAATTGCCTGGTTTTTCAAATCAGCCATCATCTCCGGGCCTTTCACGCCGTGCGGATATCCGGGGAAGTTGTCCACTTCAGTGGTGTCCATCAATTGCCCGCCTGGCTGCGAGCCCTCATACATTACAGGTTTCATATCTGCGCGAGCTGCGTAAATAGCGGCGGTATAACCGGCAGGACCACTGCCTATAATCAAACACTTTACATGTTCTTTTGCTTCCATAGTGATTTTTATTTGGAATGCAAATATATCGGTCGTGTTCGGTACAAAATACAGCATTAGTTACACAGCTGTAGAATCCGATTAATCTCAGTCCTGCATTCGTTTCCTATTGAAAGGGTTTAGTTTTGTGTCATCCATGAAACGCTTGATATCGCCTGCAACACGCGAAAACATCCGAATAGCTTGGCTGGCTATTGGCAGTCAGCGGCTGCGTGCGATAATTACAGTGAGTATTATAGCATTGGGCATTATGGCCCTTGTCGCGATGATTACGGCTACTCAAGCACTCGAGAACAAGGTAAACCAAGAGTTTGGACGCATGGGAAGTAATACGTTTACGATGCGTTCAGGGTCGATGGGCGGACGCAGAGGTCAGGTAGAGAGAGAAAACCCACCTATTACGTTTCAGGAGGCCAAGCGTTTTACACGTGAATTCGATTATCCGGCTGTTGTTTCCATGACTTCTGTTGCATCTTTCAACGCAACGCTGCGTCATGGAAGTGTGAAGTCGAATCCAAATATTCGGGTATTGGGTTGCGAGCCTACGTATCTCGAGTTATCGGGATATGATCTTGAGATGGGCCGCAATTTCAGTGAAGGTGAAATGGAAGACGGAACGAACGTCGTAATAATTGGTGCCGACGTGAAGAAGCAGTTGTTCGAGAATACCGGTGCTTTTGGAAAGGAACTATTTATTGGAAGTTATCGATACGAGGTAATAGGAGTGCTCAAAAGCAAGGGCAATACTTTTGGAATGTCGGGCGATAATCAATGTTTAGTGCCAGTTTCCAATGTTCGCAAAAGCATGGCTACGCAGGAAACAGCGTATAGTCTGAACATTCGTGTAACGGATGTTAAGACGATTGACGTAGCGATGGATGAAGCGCGAGGTTTGATGCGCACCATACGCGGAAACATGCCTGGTGAAGAAGAGAATTTTGAAATGTACAAGAGCGATCAAATTGCTCGCGACTTGAACGATCTCACATCGAACATCACGGTTGGAGCATCGATAATTGGTGTAATAACACTTTTGGGAGCAGCCATTGGGCTGATGAATATTATGCTTGTTTCCGTTACGGAGCGTACGCGTGAAATCGGCACACGGAAGGCTATTGGAGCAAGCTCATCCACTATTCGCGCTCAGTTCCTAATGGAGTCTATCATGATTGGGCAGTTGGGTGGAGTAGTGGGGATTTTCTTGGGTATTCTGGCAGGAAACATTGTGTCACTTGTGGTGGGTACGAGTTTTACGGTGCCATGGGCATGGATATTCATAGGTGTCACCATCTGTTTTATAGTGAGCGTTGTAAGCGGCTATTATCCGGCACGAAAGGCCGCCAAGCTCGATCCAATTGAGGCACTGAGATACGAGTAAGCTCTTTAGAAAATACCTTGTGTTTTTTTGATGCGCGAAATCTCTCGCTCAATGGCCCACGACAGTTTGTTGTCTATTTGATTATTCTTCAGCGCGATTAATAATTTACCGGTATCAATCATTTCACGCGAGTTGACCTCTTCAGGCAATGCTTCCGAATATTCCATGAAAAGGAGAAGAAAGTGATGCATGTAGTTTTCCTGCAATTCAATAATTTCTTTCATTGCTTTTGAAAGATCATTGAATGACGCTGAATTCATGATTGCCAGCTTCAAATTGCTCAACGCAGTTTCGTATGATTCGAGCATTCCGATTCGATTCTCGCTGGAAATTATCAAGGATTGAGAGTAGCTTCCATCGGAGGCCTCTTTGATTTCAAGGATTTGCTCCGCATGGGTCAATTCATTAATTGCTTTTTGCTTATTGCGCAAGAGGGCAGGAACCACGTATTTCTGCATGATTTCCTGCTTCCATTGAAATAGTTTTTGTTCGTGTTGATTCACGAAGTCTTCATGATCGTGCGACGATTCTATCCCCATCAACGCCATAGCTTTTTGTTTAGTAATTTCAAAACCCATTACGAACCGCGTTTTTTTGTGTTACTTGTTTTGGCCTGATTTTTATCAACCGTACGCGCCTGCAAAAGTAAACCTTGTGTTTGCAGGAAGCGGCAGAGTGCAGTCGTTTGAAACAAGTGTTGTAAGTGTTGCTCGTATTTTTGTTACAGTAAAAATTTTCTGAAAATGAGTAAGTATTTATGGATGGTTGCCATGCTATTGATGGCCCAACTGTGTTACGGTGGCGAATCTGATTCGTTGCAACGGCCTGCTGTTAAAGGGCCGGTAAAGTTGACGGGAACTATGAGCGCCCAGAAGACGGGTAAAGTGTTTATCTGGGAGTCTTTTGGTCGCAATGTCATTAAGCTGGACAGCGCCCAACTCTTGAATGGAGCGTTCTCATTTCCCGAACGCGATATGGAATTGGGAATCTATATGGTAGGCCTGAATGAAAACAACATGTGCCCTGTAATTCTGAATCCTGCGGAGAAATTGGTCGATGTTCAATTCGGATCATTTAAGCTCGAAAGTTCGATGACCTCCACCGGTTCACGCGAGAACCAAGGTTGGAGTGTTTATGTGCAGCAGGAACCGGCACTCTTGAAGGCGATTAAAGATGCTAAAGTTGGTGCTGCGAAGAACCCGGAGAAGAAGGCCGAATTTGAAAAGCAACTGGCGGCCAAGGAAAAGGAGCTTCTGAACCTTCAGATTAAAATGATTGCAGAGTATCCGGGCACTCAATTGGCCAAAATCATGAGCTGGAAGCAGGAGCCCAATCGCATCGACATTCGCAAGTATTGGGACAACGTTGATTTTGGTGATGTGAGTATTACGCGCAGCAAGGTGCTTTCCGATCGAATCGAAAGTTTCATGCGGCTTTTCAGCAAAGGCACCGATAGCGGATTCTACAGTTGTATTGAAGTGGTTGTGGAGCGAGCCAAAGCACACGATACTGTATTGGAATTCGCTTTGAATCAAATGTTGGTAGGTTTTTATGAAAGCAACATGGAAACCGTTTGCATGTATATCATCGACAACTACATCAACGGGGATGCCTGTGGTGATGCAGATTTGAGCAGTGTAGTAAAGAACACAGCAGAAAGCATTCAACGAATTTCGGTTGGTAATAAGCCTCCGAATATTCAATTGAATGATGTGAACGGCCAACCGGTTGATCTCTACGCGATGGCTGCTAAGAAAAAATTTACGCTCGTGCTTTTTTGGAGTAGTTACTGCGAGCACTGCAAAGGCGAAGCGCCGGAAGTAAAGGCATGCTACGATTCCTGGAACAGGAAGGGATTTGAGATTTTGGGAGTGTCCATTGACAGAAGTCCAGAAGCGTGGAAGACGGCGATCTCAGAGCGTGGATTTACCTTTCCGAATGTGTGTGGTATGAAAGACTTTCAGTCACCCGTTGCCAAGGATTATCGCATTACCCGAACCCCGGCTTTTTACCTGCTGAATGCCAAGGGAGAGATTGTACTGAAGCCCAAGAGCATCCGTGAGGTGCAGAGTTTTTTGGCGAAAAATGTAAAGTAGTATGGTTGCGAAAAAATAAAAGGCCGCATGTAGCGGCCTTTTTTGCGTAGGGTCGTTTTTTTCTATTATGCCCAGCTGGCAATTTTTTCAGCTTTGTATGCTCCGGCTTCCAATTTTTCGCGCACCTTTTTAAAGCTTTCAATTGTGTAGTTCACATCCTCAATTGTATGCGCTACAGTTGGTATAAGGCGCAACATGATTACGTCTTTAGGTACTACCGGGTATACAACTATAGAGCAGAAGATGTTGTATGTTTCTCGAAGTTCGAGCGTTACATTGGTGGCTTCACCTAGCGAGCCTTTCAAGAACACAGGCGTTACCACGGAGTTTGTATGTCCAATGTCGAAGCCTGCGTCTTTCAATCCATTTTGCAGAGCGCCTGCAATATTCCAAAGTTGTTCTTGCAGTTCAGGCATGGAGCGAAGCATTTCCAAACGCTTGATGGCACCAATAACAATCGGCATAGGCAAAGCTTTGGCGAATGTTTGCGAACGCATGTTGTAGCGCAGGAATTCGATTACGTGTTCTTCGCTGGCTACAAAAGCACCAACGGTTGCCATTGCTTTTGCAAATGTTCCAAAATACACATCGATGTCTTTCTGAACGCCTTGCGCATCGCCTGCTCCGCGGCCATTTTCGCCAATCGATCCGAATCCGTGAGCATCGTCAACAAATAAGCGGAAGCCGTATTCTTTTTTGTAGGAAACAATTTCTTTCAATTTGCCTTGGTCACCGGCCATTCCGAAAACACCTTCGGTCAGAACTAAGATTCCGCCGCCTGTTTTGTCTGTGATGGCCTTGGCGTGCTTCAGTTGCTTTTCGAAGCTTTCCATGTCATTGTGCTGGAAAACGAAGCGCTTACCATTGTGCAAACGAACACCATCAACCATGCAAGCATGAGATTCGCTGTCGTATACAATCACGTCGTGGCGTCCTACCAGCGCTTCAATAGCACTCATGCAACCTTGGTAGCCAAAGTTGAGAAGGAAAGCATCTTCTTTTTGCATAAAGGATGCGAGCTCCGACTCCAGCTGCTCGTGGTATTTGGTTTGACCGCTCATCATGCGGGCTCCCATTGGATAGGCCATGCCCCATTCAGCTGCAGCTTCGGCGTCAACCTTTCTGATTTCGGGATGGTTTGCCAAACCGATGTAGTTGTTCAAGCTCCACACCAGTACCTTTTTGCCTCTGAAGGTCATGTGAGGGCCCAATTCTCCTTCTAATTTCGGGAAGGTGAAGTAGCCGTGCGATTCTTTGGAGTGCTGACCCAGCGGGCCGCGGTTCATGGCAATGCGATCAAAAATGTCCAACGTATTGAGTTTTAAAATTTCTAAGACAAAATTAGGAAATGGTTAATGACATTGACCAGGGCTGTTCAGCAGTTATAAACAAGGCCGGCTTTTAGATTTTTTCTAATGCGTGAAGCAGACATATCGCCGCTGATGTGCACATTACCTTATTTTCGCACCCGAAGTCATGAACACCCTCCGTTTATTTCGCATATTGTTTCTAATTGTCTCGGCTGTTGCGCTTTTTTCCGGCTGCAGCGAGTACAACAAGGTGCTCAAGAGCACGGATATCAATTACAAATACACGAAGGCGAAGGAATATTACGATCAGGAATATTACTACAAGTCATTACCCATTTTGGAGGAACTCATTGGCTTGACGCGTGGGACACAACTGGCAGAAGATGTTTATTTTCTGTATTCGAAAAGTCATTTCGGTGTGAAGGACTATTATTTGGCGAACTACTATCTGAAAACGTTCACCAAAACCTTTGGGAACAGCCCGCGTTCTGAGGAGTGTCTTTTTTTGGCGGCAGAGTGCAGTTATCAGTTATCGCCAACTTATTCGCTTGATCAGACCGATACCCGCAACGCAATTGACGAATACCAGCTATTTCTGGATAAGTATCCCAATAGTCATTTGAAAGATTCGGCGAACCATCAAATGGAACGCTTGAGCATGAAGCTTGAGCAAAAGGCGTATGAAAACGCTTATCAATTCGCCAAAACACTGAAGTACAAGGCGGCAACCTCGGCATTGAAAGATTTTATCAGGGAATATCCGGGTTCAATCTACCGTGAGGAGGCTATGTATTTGATAGTCAAGTGTCAGTATATGCTTGCCGAAGGAAGTATAGAAGAGAAGAAATTGGAAAGAATGCGCGCAGTAGCTGAAAATTATCGTACATTTGCAGCCGCTTTTCCTATCAGTGCTTTCCTCAGTGATGCGGAAACGTATTTCCTAAAAAGCGAAAAGCAAGTAGAAAAATTGAGTTCAACCTCTATCGAACAATCTAAAAAATGAGTACATACAAGAATTCAACTGCCGCCAAGACTACTGTTACCCGCAATACAAGTGAGTTGTATGATAAGGTGGATGGTAACCTCTTCGAAACAATCGTATTGTTGACAAAGCGCGCTAACCAAATTAGCCGTGAGATGAAAGAAGAATTGTCGCAGAAGTTGGAGGAATTCGGCAGCAACAGCGATAACCTCGAAGAAGTATTCGAGAACCGCGAGCAAATTGAAATCAGTCGTCACTACGAGCGCTTGCCAAAGCCTCACAGCATAGCAGTTCAAGAATTGATGGACGGTGCCGTTCACTGGCGCTATCCCGAAGAAATTACGAACATTTAATTCGTGTGAATATTAGAACTTAGAAAGATGGCGAATGCCATCTTTCTTCATTTTAAGACCCTATGCTTCAAGGAAAAAAAATAATAGTAGGCGTATCTGGCAGTATTGCAGCATACAAGGCTGCCTATCTCGTTCGTTTGCTTGTGCAGTCGGGAGCGGAGGTGCGTGTAATGCTCACCAACGGGGCGTTGCAATTTGTGACACCGCTTACGTTTTCGACCTTGAGCAAAAACCCGGTACACTCAGATTTTACTGAAGACAAAGACAGCGGCATTTGGGTAAATCATGTCGAAATTGCTTTGTGGGCCGACATGATTGTGCTGGCCCCGTTGACGGCCAATACGCTGAGTAAAATGGCCCACGGGCAATGCGATAGCTTCTTCATGGCTGTTTACATGAGTGCGCGCTGTCCGGTTTTCTTTGCGCCGGCTATGGATCATGACATGTTTCTGCACGGAGCAACAACGGAGAATATTGAGAAACTAATCACATTTGGGCATCACCTGCTGGCGCCCGGTGAAGGTGAGTTGGCCAGCGGGTTAATAGGAGTGGGCAGAATGGCCGAGCCCGAGGAAATAGTTGCATCAATAATTTCAACGCTTACTGCAAAAAGTCCGCTGCTTGGAAAGCACTTCCTTGTGACGGCAGGCCCCACACACGAGGCCATCGATCCGGTGAGGTTTATTGGCAATCATTCTACAGGTAAGATGGGTTTTGCACTTGCAGAAACACTGGCAGATATGGGAGCACGCGTTACATTGGTTTGCGGTCCTACGCACCTGGCAACGCAGCATCCGCTCATTCATCGTGTGAATGTTACTTCAGCGAACGAAATGTTGGATGCCTGTTTGCCCGTTTTCCATCAGGTTGATGGAGCTGTGCTCTGCGCCGCTGTTGCCGACTACATGCCTGAGGTAACCATGTCCGAAAAGCAAAAGAAGAGTGATGAGAATTGGACATTACAGTTGGTAAAGACACCTGATATTGCCATGACTTTGGGAAGCGTTAAGCGCACAGGTCAATTGCTGGTGGGCTTCGCGCTAGAAACCAACGATGAGCTGAGTAATGCAACAGCGAAGCTCGAAAAGAAGAATTTGGATTTGATTGTATTGAACAGTCTGCGCGATGAGGGTGCCGGTTTTGGAACAGACACCAATAAAATCACGTTAATTTGGCGCAACAATAAAACCCGAGAATTCGGGTTGAAGCCCAAATCGCAAGTTGCAAGCGACATAGCCGATGCAATTGTAGAATTGATAAACGCATGAAAAGAATCTTACTTTCACTCATAGGATTGTCCATTGTAGCTGCGGTGAATGCCCAGGAGTTGAATGCAACCGTGAACGTGCTTATACCACAACAAGTGATGTCGCCACCGGAACTCTTCAACACCATGAAGAGCAACATCACCGAGTTTCTGAACGGTCGTAAATGGTCTAAGGATACCTGGCAGAACAGTGAGCGCGTGCAATGCACCTTTCAGATAACGATTGAGCAACAGGTCGACAATCGCTCGTTCAAGGGAAGTTTGCAGGTCACTAGCAGTCGTCCGGTTTATAATTCGGATTACAAAACTTCGGTGCTGAATATCAACGACCGCGATTTTGAATTTGTGTTTCAGGAAAACACCATGATTCAGTGGAGCAATGATCAACATCGCGATAATTTGAGCAGCGTGCTTGCTTTCTACGCCAACCTAATTCTAGCGATGGACTACGATACGTTTGCTATGGAAGGCGGTACCGATCATTACCTCACGTGTCAGGCCATCATCAACAATGCACAAAACGCAGCAGAGCCGGGCTGGAGGAGCAATGAAAAAGGTCGTCAGAACCGTTTTTGGTTAATTGAAAATATACTCTCTCAAACATTCAAGGCCATTCGTGAGTTTCAATACAACTACCATCGCAAAGGGTTGGATAAACTTTATTTTGATCAGGCAGCTGCAATAGAGGCAATGAGCGCTGCTATAGATGGTTTGAATGATGTGCATCGAATTAAGCCATCGTCCTACAACATGCAGGTGTTGTTCTATGCAAAGTCTGATGAAATAGTGAACATCTACAAGCCACGAGTAATGGAAGAGAAGAAGCAGGTTGTAGAAAATTGCAAGTTGCTTGATCCGGGCAATATTTCTAAGTACGAGCGCATCCTTCAATAGGGTTTTGTTAAGCTGTGAATAAATAGTAGCCCTATGGCGTCTTTTCGAGCCAAGCGACAAGCACGGCATGCGCTTACTTTGCTCTACTAATATTGAATTGCATGCTTACGTCTCTTTTCGTGCAGAATTTTGCGCTCATCGATGAGCTTTCCATTCCTGTTTCTCCGAGGTTTACTGCCATTACGGGAGAGACGGGTAGTGGTAAGTCGATTTTGTTGGGGGCATTTGGACTGCTGTTAGGCGAACGAGCCGATGCAAAGTCGATGAGACGCGGCGATGCCAAATGTGTAGTCGAAGCAACATTCGATTTAACGGGTTGTGAACTGAAATCTTTTTTTGAGGAAAATGATTTAGACTTCGAGATCAACACGGTGGTGCGCCGCGAGATTGGCATTGGCGGCAAGAGCAGAGCGTTTATCAATGATACCCCGGTTCAGCTCCAGGTTATGAAAATGCTGGGCGCACGTTTGGTTGATATACACAGTCAACATGAAAATTCACTCTTGGGAGAAAGGTCATTTCAGTTTGAAGTGCTGGATGCTTTTTCAGGCAATGACACTGTTTTGAAATCATACCGAGTATCATTTGAGAAGTGGAATAAACTCCGCGCAGAGCTCGGTGAGTTGAACAATCAATTGTCGCAATGGCAGCAGGAGCAGGATTACGTTCAGTTTCAATTGCAGGAACTGGAAAAGGCCGGCTTGGTTGAGTTACAGCAAGAAGAATTGGAGTCGGAGTTGAATACGCTCCAACATGCCGATCATATTCGACAGGCATTGCACAGTACCGGCGAAATTCTCGACGGCGTTGAACATTCTGTGCTGAGCCGATTGGCGTCGGCCAAATCAATCTTGGGCAAGGTGAGTAGCCATAGTACTGCGCTAACTGAGTATCACAACAGGCTAGAAAGTAGTATCATCGAATTGCGCGAGTTAACACGTGACATCGAGTCTTTCGCTGCCGGAGTGCAGAGCGATGAAAAGCGGGCAGAACACATAGGTGAACGCCTTTCGATGCTTTATCAGTTGCAAAAGAAGCATCGCGTGCAAACGGCTCAGGAGCTGCTAAGCATCTTGAATCAACTGAAGTCTCGCGCCTTTTCATCGGAAGAGTTGGAAGTGCGAATTAGGCAGTGTGAACAGGAAATAACAGTATGCGCTGATGAGTTGGCCGAATGGTCGATGACATTGGATAATGCACGAGCCAAGGGAGCTAAGATGGCCGAAAAGGAAATGCGCGGTTATTTTTCACAGCTTAGCATGGAGCACGCGGAAGTGTTGTTGCAGTTGGATCGTAAAGAGGATTTTGATTTCTGGGGAAGGAATCAAATAGCCTTCCTATTCAAAGCAAATAAAGGAGGGCAGTTTCAGCCCATACACAAGGTTGCGAGCGGAGGAGAAATAGCCCGTGTGATGTTAGCGATAAAAGCCTCAATTAGCAAATACAAGCGATTGCCGGTGCTCATATTGGATGAAATCGATCAAGGCGTTAGTGGTGAGGTTGGCTTGAAGATCGGCGCTATTCTCAAAGAAATGAGTGCTTCCATGCAATTGCTTGCCATCACGCATTTACCGCAGATTGCAGGCAAGGCCGATTATCATTGGAAAGTTGCCAAGGAAGTTCGCGGCGATCAGACCTTTACTTCTGTTGAAGTAATACAGGGTGAAAAGCGCGTGAACGAATTGGCAGAAATGCTCGGAGGGAAGAAACTTTCAGCTGCGGCACTGGCGAATGCGAAGGAACTGTTGTCTTAGAATTCTGCGTTAAGTGGTGTTCGCGGGAAAGGAATTACATCGCGGATGTTGCTCATGCCGGTCACGAACATAATAAGACGCTCGAAGCCCATTCCGAAGCCTGCGTGCACGCACGTTCCGAATTTTCTCGTTTCCAAATACCACCAAATGTGATCTTCCGGGATGTTGAATTGCGCGCACTTGCTGCGAAGCATGTCGAGACGTTCCTCGCGTTGAGACCCACCGATTATTTCACCGATACCTGGCACTAAAATGTCCATCGCAGCTACGGTTTCACGTCCTTGAGCATCGGGCTCATTCATGCGCATGTAGAACGCTTTGATGGCAGCAGGATAGCCCGTGATAATCACAGGTTTCTGGAAGTGTTTCTCGACCAGGTAACGCTCGTGCTCGCTCTGCATATCAATTCCCCATTCAACCGGATACTTGAATTTTTTCTTTTTGAAATGATTCGACTGCAGAAGAATATCGATGGCTTCCGTATAGGTGATGCGTTCAAATTGATTGCTCACAATCATGTTCAAACGCTCAAGCAGCGGCATGGACTGTCTTTCATCAACCGGCTTTTGCTTATCTTCATTCAACTCGCGCTCCTGCAAAAACTCGAGGTCTTCGCTGCAATGCTCGAGCGCGTATTGGATACAGTATTTCAGGCATGCTTCCCCGAGGTCCATGTTGTCGGTGATGTCGTTGAAGGCAACCTCCGGTTCAATCATCCAGAACTCAGCAAGGTGTCGGCTGGTATTGGAATTTTCAGCGCGGAATGTTGGTCCGAATGTATACACTTTGCCTAGGGCAAGCGCTGCGAGCTCGGCTTCCAATTGTCCGCTTACCGTTAGGTTCGTTGTCTTCCCGAAGAAATCTTCCGAGAAATCAACCTTGCCGGTTTTTGCAATTTCATCGAGGTTCAAGTTGGTGACACGAAACATTTCACCCGCACCTTCGGCATCGCTACCCGTTATGATCGGGGCATGCAAATAATAGAATCCACGATCGTTGAAGAACTTGTGAATGGCGAAAGCAAGGTGATGGCGAATTCGGAATACAGCTCCAAAGGTGTTTGTTCTGAAGCGTAGGTGTGCTTTTTCGCGGAGAAACTCCAGCGAATGGCGTTTCATCTGTATGGGATATTCATTCGGGTCGCAATCGCCCAGGATTTCGAGTTGATCGCAGATGACTTCAATGTCTTGGCCTTTACCCAAGCTCTTCTGCACCTTGCCGGTTGCAGCCACTGCAGCGCCCGTCTGCAAGCGCTTCAAGGTGTTTTCACCGTGTTGCTCTTTACTTACCACGATTTGCATAGTGCGTATCGTGGAGCCGTCAGAAACCGACAGGAATTGGTCGTTGCGAAGGGTTCTCACCCAGCCCTTCACTGTAACAGTGGTATCTATTGGCTGAGAAGCAAATAATTCGGCGATAGTAGCATGAGGCATAGCACGGCGTTTTGAGACCGCGAATTTACCACATTGCTTTTAAAACCGAATAGATTGAAAACTTAAGCGCTCGCTTGTTGTGGAACGTTGGGGAGATCACTTTCAATTTTTCCATCGCGCATACGCACGATGCGACGGGCCATGCGCGCAATGTCTTCTTCGTGGGTAACGATTATAATGGTGTTGCCTGCACGATGTATATCATCAAACAAAGCCATTATTTCATGGCTTGTCTTGGTGTCCAAATTACCGGTAGGTTCGTCGGCCAGAATAATGGACGGATTGTTCACCAATGCCCTTGCTACTGCAACACGCTGGCGTTGCCCGCCCGAAAGCTCATTGGGTTTGTGGTTCATTCGCTCGGCAAGACCAACACTTTGCAGAGCATCTTTTGCCTTTTGGTTTCGAACATCTTTGGGTATTCCCGCATATATCAATGGCAAGGCAACATTGTCGAGCGAGCTATAGCGGGGCAGCAGGTTGAAGGTTTGAAAAATGAAGCCGATTTCTTTGTTGCGAATTTCAGCCAGTTTGTTATCGTCCAGGTTCGCAACATCCGGACCGTTCAAGAAATAACTACCCGAGGTTGGCGTATCCAAGCAACCGATAATGTTCATGATGGTGCTTTTCCCGGAACCTGAAGGCCCCATCAGAGCTACGTATTCGTTTTTGGAAATGGATAAGTCCACTCCATCTAACGCCTTGATTGTTTCATCCCCAATTCGATAAAATTTGGTGAGGCCTTCTATACGTATGATTTCCTGCATGCGCGGCTAATTTACATTCCAAGATCATTTGTGTCGACCAAAGAGGGGTTATTTCCACTAAAAATCATTAAATTAGCCCGTAATTATCTTCTCCATTCGTGATGAAAAAGTGCTGTTATCTTTTTCCATTATTTGTTTTTTGCCTCGGACGATTGTCGGCCCAGTTGGTGATTGACAATGGCATCAACGCGGATGCTGCGGTGCAGAACGTGTTGCTTGGGGCCGGTGTTACGGCGAGTAACATTACCTTTCAAGGTGACAATGCGCAGATTGGAGGTTTTACATGCAACGGATGTGGTTTGGGTATTGGCAACGGAGTCGTAATTGGCACCGGCAATGCCAATGGAGCGGATGGTCCGAACAGCAGCGGAAGCTTTAATCAGGGTCCGCCTGATTTTAGCGACGGTGTGGGTGATAACGATTTGGAGCAACTCAGTGGCATGGCTCTGAATAATACAGCGGTATTAGAATTTGATTTCGTGCCTACCGGCGACAGCCTTGCGTTCAATTATGTTTTCTCATCCGATGAATATCCGGAGTTCGTCAATAGTGTCAATGATGCATTCGGGTTCTTTCTGAGCGGTCCCGGCTTGAACGGTCCATACTCCAACAGTGCCATGAACATAGCGCTGATTCCCGGTACTACGGTTCCAATCAGTATCAATACCGTCAATGATTTTGAAAATCCCGCTTATTACGTTGACAATACGGGCGGAGTAGCCAACGTTCAGGCGGATGGTCTAACAATCATGCTTACCGCTTATGCAGAGGTTATTTGTGGTGAAAATTATCACATCAAAATTGTGATAGGTGATGCAATGGACTATTTGTACGATTCATGGGTTTTTCTGGAGGCGGGTAGCTTTCAGAGCAACGTTCTTTCTATGAGTTATTCCGCGCCCAATTATTCTTCGCCAATCGACGGAGGCGTTTTTGAAGGGTGTCAGGCAGGTAATCTTGTTTTTTCAAGGGCGGGGGTGCTTGATGCTGAGGTGAGCTACAGCCTGACATTCGCAGGTGATGCTATCATCGGCACCGATATCGATTTTCCTTACACGGAAATTGTTTTTCCGGCAGGACAAGATGAGGTAACCATCACATTCCAGGCAATTCAGGATTTTGTGATGGAAGGTGTGGAGACACTTGAAATTACCATGGAAAACGCCGGTTGTGGATCGAGCAGTGCGAATGTTTCAATCAGCGTTTATGATCTTCCTGCGCTCGAAGTAGCCTTAGACGATGCATTGATTAATTGCGGAGAATCGGTCACATTTACTCCTACAATAACAGGAGGCTTGGGTGATTATACCCTTGTTTGGGACGGTGTATTTGAAGGCGCGAGCTATATCGTTATTCCCCAACAGGCCGCAACCTATTCGTACTCTGTTTCTGATACGTGCGGCGTAATCCCTTTTAATGGGAGTGTATCGGTTGAGTTTGTTGTGAATCCGCAGTTGCTCGTAGAAGTTTCTGATGACCTCACCGCGACCTGTTTAGACGTGCAGGAATTTCAGCCGCAAATTTCCGGTGGTTTGCCACCGTATGAAGTAGCATGGTATGTCGATGGAGCATTGGAATCTGTGAATACTGATTTGCTCTTTGCTTCTGATGTCAGCGTATCGATTGCGTTTGCGGTCACCGATTTATGCGGTGTAGAAGTCTCGGATCAGTTTAACTACAATGTGCCCGCTGTGCCTATTGAAGTGAACTTGGGACAAGATGTTACCGTTCGTTGCATTGATGAAGTAGTTTACAATCCGCAGCCAACAGGTGGGATAGGCGCATTTACGTATGAGTGGTTTGTGGATGGAGCCGCACAGCCCGGTACCCAGGAATTCGATAATTTCTTTTTCAACGATGCGACGGTTCGCGTGGAGATTACCGATGAGTGCGGGAATTTCACCAGCGATGAGGTGGATGTTTTGGTTCCCCCTGTGCCGGTATCAGTTGCGCTACCTTCTGATATTTATACGACATGCCTTGAAACAAGTAGCCTTCAGCCGGTGGTTTCCGGAGGTGCGGGCGATTTAGACTATGCTTGGTCTGTCAACGGCGTGGAGTATTCGAATGACACAGCAATCAATTATTCGACAGAATTAAATACAGCCATCGCTTTGACGGTTGAGGATGCGTGTGGTAATGCGGGGTATGACGAAATGCAGATTTTCATTCCTGCAGTGCCTGTGCAGGTTTCTACGACTGCCGATACCACGATTTGCTTGTATGATGGCGCATTGCTGTCGGGAAGTGCATCGGGGGGAGTTGGCGAGCTCGTGTTGTCGTGGGAGGGTGGGTCCAATCAAGCGACTGTCTATGCAACACCTACCACATCTTCAGCCTATCGTTTATTCGTTCAGGATGAGTGTGGCAATACGGCCAGCGCAAATGTTTTTGTAACTGTCGATTTCGTGGAGCCCAATTTTATCTCCGCTTATTTGGATGATGAGTTGGTGGGATTTACGAATTTAATGCCCGATTCGGTTGTTACCTTTTGGGAATTTTCGGATGGTACTATTTCGAATGACCAAAATCCGGTTCACCGCTTCAATACAGTGGATGAATGGGTTGCCACGTTGCACGCCTATTCGGCAGCAGGTTGCCACAACGAGGTGTCTCAGACTTTCGAAGCCACCGGCGCTGTTTTTATTCCAACGGCATTCACTCCAGACGCCGACGGCATCAATGACATTTGGAAGCCGGTTGGTCGAGATTTGGTCAGCTACCAATTGCGCGTGTTTAATAGGTCGGGTGAGGTGGTTTTTGAAACTGGCGACATGGAGCAGTATTGGGATGGAAGCATGCGTGGAGGAGAATATTATGTGCCCAATGGGGCGTATAGTTTTATTTTGCAAGCTACAGATGCTAGGTATAATTCGTTTGAACGTTCGGGTCATGTGCAACTCGTTCGCTGATACGGACAACTTTTTAGAGAAGCCTTCTGTCATTAATTATCGAAACCAAATCTTATGAGAATTCTTATACCTTTTTTTGCCCTTATCGTATTTGCTGCGAATAGCATAGCTCAGGTAACCGTTACCACAGTTACTCCCGCAGAGGCTGTTGCAGCGTTGGTAGGACCCGATTTAGAGGTTAGTAACATCACCTTCACAGGCGATGTCATTCAGCTTGGAACGTATCAAAACGCAGGAGGCAATTTTCCGATTGCCAACGGTATCGTGTTGAGCACAAGCGACGCCAATAACTTTGAGGCAGATGCTTTCTTCGGTGATCCGATCAATCCCGTGAATACGGAGCCTGATTTGTTGGATATCGCCAACTCTGTTCCCCCGCTAATCAATCAGACGTTTGTAGTGAATGGTGTTTTCGATGTTGCGATACTTGAATTCGACTTCGTTGCTTCAGGGCCTATTCTTACTTTCAAGTATGTATTTGGATCGGATGAATACCTCACCTTCGTAAACACACAATACAATGACGTCTTTTCATTTCTGATTTCAGGACCGGGTATTACCGGCCCGTATGCCTCGCCCGCAGCGTTTCCGGATGGTGCGCAAAACATTGCAGGCGTTCCCAACAGCGACCCCTTCTTGCCCATTACTATTTCTTCGGTAAATAATGTGTTGAACACTCAATACTACATTAATAACCCTGGAAACATAATCAATAATACCATTAGCTGCACAGGCTACACTGATTCGTTGCGTGTGTATGCTGATTTGCAATGCGGTCAAACCTATCACATGAAACTTGCAATTGCCGATGGTTCAGACGCCGGGTTGAAGTCGATGGTAATGTTTGAGGAAGGTAGCTTCCAGCTTTCAGGTGCAGGTATCGAGGCTTATTCAGTCGGCGCGCCTAGCACGTTGGAGGAAGATTTTGTGCTTATCGAAGGCTGTTTAAACGGAGAGTTGCGTGTGCAGCCTCCGGCATGTGCTGCTGAAATACTGGATGTCGATTTTTCCTATTCGGGTATTGCAATAAATGGTCTCGATTATGAGGCGTTGCCAATTACATTGAGTCTTCAGGGTGAACCGGTGCTTATTCCGATTATTGCTGTAGCCGATGGTATCAATGAAGGCGACGAGTCGGTGCAGATTGTAATGAACTTTATCAATCTCGAAGGCGAGCCCGATTCTGATACTACCAACATCGTTATTCGTGATTATATACAGCCTGCTGTCGCTATGAAAACAGTGTATATCTGCAACAACGATACAACTGTTTCACCTGTCATCACAGGAGGTTTTGCCCCCTATGGTTATACATGGTGGGATGGTTCGCAAACGACCTCACATTTTTTTGATGAAGGCGATGCCGGTAGTTACTCTATATCGATGAGCGATTGGTGCGGAACCGCTTTCGATACGGATTTTGATGTAGTGGAGCCGGGCCCCATTTTCGTTGCGCCGTTGATCTATAATTGTTTTGGACAGCAAACGGAAGATTTGGCTCGAAACGGTGCGCCACCCTATAGCATTGTTTTCTCTGAAGATTCGCTCACCAACACGGATTACTCATTTTTAGCTGAATATTATGGCACCTATTACGTGACCTTTACCGATCAGTGCGCTTCTTCAGGAGCAGCAACGATTGTAACACAGCGATGTGATACGAAGGTTCCCAACGTGTTTACCCCGAATGGTGACGGCAAGAACGATACATTCGAGATTTTCGGTATTGAAGGTTTCCGTGGAAGCAGCCTCGTTGTATTCGACCGTTGGGGAACGATTGTTTTTGAGGATAAGGACTACAAAAACAATTGGAGCGGTTCGGATAATCCGGATGGTGTTTACTTCTACATCTTCACTCGTTCAGATAAAGAGGTGTTTACCGGGTCTTTCGAGAAGCTCGGAACGAAATAAGCGTTAGAACTCACGTGTATGAAGAGCTTGTGCCAGTTGGTGCAAGCTCTCTTTTTTTTCACGGGCCACATCAATGGCATTCAAACGCTGCAAGGCAAGTTGATAATACTCGTTTACCTTTTCCTTTAAGGAAAGATCAATGCCTAATTCACGAAACAGGTTGCTAACAATTTCGACTTTGGCGGTTGCATTTTTATTCTCAAGTTGCAGGTCCAGAAGCGCGCGTTGATTTTCGTTCGCCTTCGTGTAGGCTTCTATCATCAAGTAGGTTTTCTTGTTGGCCAATATATCGCCGCCTACCTGTTTTCCGGTTTTTGATCCGTCACCAAACGTGTCCAGATAATCGTCCCAAAGTTGGAATGAAAGCCCTAGAGCAATCGCGAAATCATAGATGGCTTCTTGGTCGGGCAATGAGGCGCCGCCAATGATTGCACCTATTTTCATTGAACCGCCGAGCAGAACAGACGTTTTGAGTCTGATCATTTCGATGTATTCTTCGATTGATACATCCTTGCGCGATTGAAAGTCCATGTCCATTTGCTGACCGATGCAAACTTCCAGTGCCGTGGTGTTGAATGTACGTATCACATCTCCCAAGACCTCTTGTTTGGTCTTGATGAGTAATTGATACGCTTGTATGAGCATAGCGTCGCCGCTCAGAATGGCCACATCGCGATTCCATTTCTCATGAACGGTAGGTTTTCCTCTGCGCAACGGTGCATTGTCCATAATATCGTCGTGCATGAGTGTGAAGTTGTGGAAGACTTCCATGGCAATGGCCGGGTAAACCACGTCTTCCGAATCGCCTTCGAACAGGTCGGCTGCGAGCAGTGTAAGCAGCGGGCGAACACGCTTGCCTCCAAGACTCAATATGTAGTTGACCGGTTGGAGGATATTCTCGTCGCCGTTTTTACGGCAGAAGCCATCAATTTTTTGTTGGATGACGGCTTGAAAATCTGCTAAGGAATGCATGTACTTATTTACCGGCTTTAAGTTGGTCGAGTATGTACCTGCCATAGCCGCTATTGACAAGTGGTTGTGCTATTTGTTCGGTTTGTGCATCGTCAATAAAGCCCATGCGCCAAGCTATTTCTTCGATACATCCAATTTTCAATCCTTGGCGCTCTTCGATGACTTGCACATATTGACCGGCCTGCATTAGCGAAGCAAATGTGCCTGTATCGAGCCATGCGGTTCCTCGGTCCATGCGTTGCACTTTGAGGCGTCCCTGACGCAGATATTCTTTGTTTACATCGGTAATTTCGTATTCGCCACGTGCACTTGGCTGCAGGTTTTTGGCTATTTCAACTACATCGTTGTCGTAAAAATAAAGACCGGGCACTGCATAATTGCTTTTGGGTTGTTTCGGCTTTTCTTCGATGCTTACGGCTTTTCCATTGGCATCAAACTCAACCACACCATACCGTTCAGGATCTCGAACGTGATAGGCATATACTAACCCGCCATCGATTTCCGTGTTTTCGCGTAGCATATGTCCCAAACCCCGGCCGTAAAAGATGTTGTCGCCAAGAATGAGTGCTGCCTTGTCGTTGCCTATGAAGTCGGCCCCTAGCACAAAGGCTTGTGCAAGACCGTTAGGTACTTCCTGCACCTGATAGCTGAAGTTACACCCCAATCTTTTTCCGTCGCCCAGGAGTTTTTCAAACCCGGGTAAATCGTGTGGTGTTGAGATAATAAGGATATCCCGGATGTTGGCAAGCATAAGGGTCGACAACGGATAGTAAATCATCGGTTTGTCGTAAACAGGCATGAGCTGTTTACTCACGGCCAACGTGAGAGGGTATAAGCGGGTTCCGCTGCCACCGGCTAGAATGATACCTTTCATGAATACTAATTTAATTTTTTTCGAGTTCAATTTTGCGCACGCTCCAATCATCGTAATGGAGGTCATCTTCTTCATCGAGCGTTTGGAAGAAGGGCTCTTGAAAAGATTTAGTTGTTATGCGCTTTTGAAACGATAACAAGAGTGCCGGCAGTATTAGAAGGTTGGTAATCATTGCCACCAACAAGGTTACTGCCGTAAGAACTCCAAGCGCACGGGTTCCTTCAAATTCACTAGCTGCAAAGCAACCAAAGCCAAATAAGAGAACTAAGGAAGTATAAACCATACTTGCGCCTGTTTCTCGGATGGCAAGCAAGGCAGACTCCTTGATTTTCCAATTGTGGATTTTTAATTCCTGACGATACTTTGCTAAGTAGTGAATTGTATTGTCGACTGTTATGCCGAGTGCAATCGAAAATACAAGGATGGTTGAAGGCTTCAAGGGAATGCCGGCAAACCCCATGATGCCGGCTGTAATGATTTGCGGAATAATGTTGGGGATAAATGAAATGAAAACCATTCGTGCGCTCCAGAACATAAAGGCCATCATAATCGAAATGATGAGGACACCGAAAAGCAACGAACTGAATAAATCGCCCACGAGGTAATTGGTTCCTTCGAGAAATACTACAGAGGTGCCCGTTAGCGTCACCTTGTATTTGGCAGGGTCGAATATGCTGTCGATTTTTGGTTTGATATCGGCCATCAACCGGTCCATTTCTTTCGTTCCGATATCTGCTACCTGGGTAGTCACGCGCGTGAGTCTTTTGGTGCTATCGAGAAACGTTTTTTCTACGCCTTTGTCGGCACGATTGTCATCGCCGATAAACTCTCCAATGAAGGCTTGCTCCTCGCGTGGTATTAGCGTGTAATAGGCAGAATCGCCCATGTAAAAAGCTTGTCGCAGGTATTTACTGGCGTCTACGATAGAGAGTGATCTGGAAAATGGATGGATTGTGGTATCCTTCAATTCCAGCGTATATCCGGCAAGCAAGTATTGCAGCTCCTCTATTTTCTGCAGATTTTTGTCTTTTGTTATTTGTCCTTTTTTGCCACAATCAATAAGAATTTCGAATGGCATGACCCCATTGAAGTTTGCCTCAAACCACTTTAAATCGGTTATAACACGGTCGCTATCCGGAATGTCGTCCACGATATTGCCGGTGGTGTGCATTCGGCTGATTCCGTATACACAAACGGCGGTCAACACAAGGGTAATGGCATAAATCCATTTGCGGTGGAAAATTACGCTGCGCACTAATGCGTCGAGAATTCTCTCCAGCCACGGCGAGCTGAGGTGCCCAAGGTGGCGTTCGGTAGGTGGAGGAAGATAGCTGTATACAATTGGGAATACGAGCAACGACAGGAAGAATGCTAGCAAACAGTTCAAGCTGGCAATCACACCGAAGTGTTTCAGCAAATCGCTCGAGGTAAAAATGAATGTTGCGAAACCTACGGCAGTAGTGGCGTTTATCATGAATGCCGCAGCGCCGGCTTTCTGAACAACCCGCGCAAGTGCCCTAGTCTTGTTGCCGTAACGTTGATACTCTTGATGATACTTTGTGACCAGATAAATACAGTTAGGAACCGTTGTTACAATCATTAACGGGGGAATGAGACCCATCAGCATTGTAATCGGGTAATCGAAAACGGCAATACTGCCCATTGCAATTACCACCGAAACGACTACCACGCTCATAACGACCATGGTGACTTTCACACTGCGAAAGAATACCAAGAGAAGTACCATGCAAATGATAGCCGAAAGAATGGTGAAGAATTTCAGTTCGGCCTTCACTTTAACGGTCATGACCGAACGGATGTAAGGCATTCCCGATACAAAGGTTTGGATTCCCGTATCACGGGTAAATTGATCGGACAGCATTAGCATGCGCTCAACCGCGTTGCCGCGATTTTCCGAATTAAACAGTTTGGCATTCACAAACACCATCATCAAACCTGCGTCGCCATCTTTCTTATATAGCAGCTTTTCATAAAAGGGTAGGCTATTCAGTATTCCACGCAAAGAGTCGAGTTCGAACTGTGTTGTAGGGTCGTACTTTATGAGCTGCTGAAAATCGAAACGCTGCAGCGTTGTGTCTTTAACTAGATTGTAGCAATTACCGGTCGAAAAAACACTGTCGACCATAGGGAAGGATTGGCCATCAACTTCTACGGTGGTGGCTTGCAGTTCACGAACCAGCTTGCGCCACTGATTGAAGTTATTGAGTTCCCAAATGCGTTCGTCTTTGTATCCGATAGCGAGTACGTTACCGTCTTCGCTAAATTGATCTACGAAGCTGCGATATTCAATGTAGGTGCTATCGTCTTCAGGAAGCACGCCTCCGAATTTATAGCTCATGCGCGCGTATTGCGATTGCCAGCCCATAACGGCCGTAATCAAAATAAGCAGCAACCCCAAGGGTGCGCGATAGCGTAATATGAAGGCTCCTATTTTACCCCACATAGATTTGACGCAAAGAAACGATAAGAAGTCAATGGAAACCAAAAATTGGTGTAGGTTTGGAGCGTTATGTTGAAGCAAACGATCCAACAAAAATTACAGGTAAAATTATCGCCTCAGCAAATTCAGCTCATGAAGATGCTTCAGATTCCAACAATGGAGTTGGATCAGCGCATTAAAGAGGAGATGGAAGTCAATCCAGCCCTGGAAGAGGGCAATGAAGATACCGATCCTGCTGATGATGATCAGGGCGAGGACCAACAAGAGGATTCGGAGAGTGAAAATAAGGAGGAGGATGAAATAGATCTTTCCGATTATTTCGATGATGATGATATCCCTGATTATAAATTAAGAGTCAACAATCACAGTTCGGATGATGAGGAGCGTGACACTCCATTGGGCGCAGGGCGCACCTTTCAGGATTTGCTTTTTGCGCAGTTGGGTATGACAGAGTTGGACGACGATCAACGCATGTTGGCGGAGTATCTCATAGGCAATTTGGATGAGAACGGCTATTTACGCAGAGAGTTGGCGGCTGTCGCAAATGACCTTGCTTTTTCGATGAATATCAGCGCTACTGTTGCCGATTTGGAGGAGGTATTGTCCGCTATTCAAGAATTGGATCCACCCGGAGTGGGCGCGCGCGATTTGAGGGAGTGTTTACTTATTCAAGTAAGGCGCTCAGAGGTTCGCAATGCCGACACAGTAATGGCCGAGAAGGTATTGGTGAAGTATTTTGAAGAGTTTACCAAGAAACACTACGAAAAAATAGCGAAACGACTGGATATTGAAGAAGCCGAGTTAAAACCGGCGATTGATCTTATTCTTCATTTGAATCCAAAGCCGGGCAATAGTATGATAGAAGCTGCCCGAACCGTGCAGCATATCGTTCCCGATTTTTTATTGATTTCGGAAGACGAGGAGTTGAAGCTCACGCTCAATGCCCGCAATGCACCTGAATTGCGCATTAGCCGTGAGTATCGCGAAATGATGCAGCATTATGCTAAAGCGAAAGTAAAGGACACTAAGGAAAAGGAAGCCTTGCTTTTTGTGAAGCAAAAAATAGACAGCGCAAAGTGGTTCATTGACGCTATCAGACAACGAAATGACACACTGTTGTACTGCATGCAGGCCATCGTAAATTATCAAAAGGAGTTCTTCCTAACGGGTGATGAAACCAAGCTGAAACCCATGATTTTGAAGGATATTGCGGATATGGTTGGAATGGATATTTCCACGATTAGCCGTGTTGCCAATAGCAAGCATATTCAAACCACCTTCGGCACGTATCTATTGAAATATTTTTTCAGTGAAAGTCTTAGCACCGACGACGGGGAGGAGGTTTCATCGCGTGAAGTTAAGCAGATACTGAAGGATGCTATTGAGGCTGAGCAGAAGAGAAAACCACTCACGGATGAGAAATTGATGAAACTGCTGAACGATAAGGGCTATAATATTGCGCGTCGAACAGTGGCCAAGTATCGCGAACAATTAGGCATACCGGTAGCACGATTAAGAAAGGAATGGTAGAAACAGTTTCGGAAAAATCGACAGTGTTCACGCGTCACAATGTAACCTATCGCATTGCACAAGTTCTGTCGTTGGTGTTTCATCCGTTGTGGATGCCTCTCATTATCTATATGTCTGTGCGGACTATCGACCCTTATTACATAGCTCCTTCGCAGGCAGATTATTTTGTTTTTTTACTGCTTGGAATTAACATAGTCGCTCCTGCAGTGAGTATGCTCATTATGATAAAATATGGGATGCTTACCAGCATTGAACTGCGAAATCGAAAGGAACGATTTGGACCTTACTTGTTGGTCATATTTTACTACTCGCTTTCCTACATAATGCTGCGGTGGAAGGGGCCTTACTTACCGGATACGGTATTTAGTTTTTTCCTATCCGTAATTCTTTCACTGGTGATTAGTCTAAGTATAAACAGCGTTTGGAAAATCTCTGTTCACATGCTTGCGCAAGGCGGAGTATTCGGGACGTTGTTGGCCCTAAATGTTATTCATCCGAACTTAGATACACTTTACCCGGCCATGTCGGTTCTCATGGCAGGCGTTACCGGATATTCACGGCTTTATTTAGATGCTCACACCCACGGGCAGGTTTACGCAGGATTTTGTTTAGGAGCAGTAATCAACTGGTTGATTATTTCCCAAACAGTCATGATTTAAACTATAGGGGGTATTATGCCTACTTAAGGCGTGTTTGCCATTTCCAGGCGTCTTTCAACGCGTCGGCAAGCGATCGCTCCGTTTTCCATTGAAGGTGTTGCTGTGCTTTGGAAGCATCTGCCCATACTTGCTCAACATCGCCGGGTCGTCGCGGTCCGATTTCAACTTGTACAGGCACTTCATTGACTCTTACAAACGTGTCGACTACTTCTTTAACACTGTTTCCTTTGCCTTGCCCTAGGTTGAATGCTTCACAAGCGTGCGATTGGCCTGCCAGCCATTCCAGTGCTTTGACATGTGCTGATGCTAAATCGCACACGTGTATATAATCACGAATGCATGTGCCGTCGGCAGTGGCGTAGTCATTTCCGTGTATCGTTAGTTTTTGTCGAATCCCTGCGGCAGTTTGCGTGATGTAAGGGACGAGATTATTAGGCACACCATAGGGCAGTTCTCCGATAAGTCCTGAAGGATGCGCTCCGATTGGATTGAAATATCTCAGAAGCGCACAACGAAGGGTTGGATTGGCCCGCACCGTGTCTTCCAGAATACGCTCACACACTTGTTTGGTATAGCCATAGGGCGAGGTTGCTTGCTGCTGCTGGCAGTCTTCGCTCACAGGCAGTGTTTCGGGCTGACCATAAACTGTGCAACTGCTGCTGAAAACTAAGTCGCGAATATTGAGCTCCTGCATCAGTTCAAGCACAGTAAGCAATGAGTCAAGATTATTTCGGTAATAACGTATAGGTTGCTCTGTCGACTCACCTACCGCTTTAAATGCGGCGAAATGGATAACAGCATCCGGACTTTCGCTTACAAATACTTTTTTAAGTTCTTCATAATTGGTACAATCGCAGCGATAAACCGTTGGAGCATAGCCTAGAATTTCTTCCAAGCCGCTCAATACACTTTCATCACTGTTGGAGAAATCGTCTATGATGATAGGAATAAATCCATTGTTCAGCAATTCAATAACTGTATGAGACCCTATGTAGCCGGCTCCACCGGTTACTGCAACTTTTTTCATGGCGCGCAAGATAAAACCCATGACGCAATCTTCAACGCGATGGTATTAAAGGAGCGTGTGATTTTTTTTTGGAAAAATGAAACCTTTACAGGAGTGCATGGGTACAAGCACCTAACCTAACTTACTGAAAATGGAAATAAATTCTACCGCCCGCTACGATTTGTCTTACCTGAATCAGGTATTTCAAGGCAACAGAGAAATGATTAACAACATCATTGTGTTGTTCCTCCAGCAAGTACCGAAGTACGTGCAAGAAATGGAAGAGTGCGTGCGCAAGAATGAGCCACTCTCGCTTCATCCTTTGGCACACAAGGCCAAGAGTTCGATAGCGATGCTTGGTATAAAGGATATGGAGGCGGACATCGTTCAGATTGAACAAGATTCGAAGTATCTGCGCAACCTGGATGGACTGCCGCTGCTGGTGAATCGTGTAAAGCAGAACTGTCAAATTGTATATAATCAGTTGATGGAGGCCATACAGCGTCCTGCAGCATAGACAGCAATATTCAACCGAAATAGGGTGGAGGGCCGCTATGGTGAGAATCTTCGGATTTGAACCTAGCGGTTTTCTTTTTAATCTAGTGCCGATTACTGCTATTATCTTCGTGAAAATTTGCAGCTATGCCGTTCAATGCACAGGATGAAGAACTATTGACTCAACGCGGAATGAGCGTTAATTCTGTGCTGCAACAAATTCATCAGTTTGTGCACGACACTCAACCTGCTCATCTAGACAGGCCTTGCACGATTGGTGACGGCATACTGGCACTGTCTGTCACTGAGTGTATTTCGTACAAGCAGATATTCGAGCAAGCAGCGCAGAAAATTTCGATTCAAAAGTTTGTTCCTTCATCGGGTGCAGCGAGCCGGATGTTCAAGCATCTATACAACTACGACCCTAATAATGTATCTGATTTAACGGAGGAGTTTATTATTCGATTTGACCAGTTTCCCTTCAAGGCCCAAGTTGAAATGCGGATGCAGGAAGCTGGATTGAATTTGGAAGAGTTACGCTCACGAAACGAATGGTCGGTCATATTCGATTTTATTTTAGGCTCACACGGGTTGAATTATGACGATCAATTGAAAGGTCTGGTTGTATTTCACAACAGCGGCAGCGAGCAATACACTGCTTTTGACGAGCATTTGCATGAGGCGATGGCTTATGGAAAACAAGGAGATGGTCGTTGCCGAATTCACTTTACACTGGCGCCTCAGCATTTCGAACGCGTTTCAGGATACTTCGATGAGAAGCTGAGACAATTCGAGCTTGATTATTTTGAACTGACTTTTAGTTCGCAAAATCCTTCAACCGATACGCTGGCACTAACTAAAGATAATGAGCCTTTTCGCGATAGGAATGGGATGTTGGTTTTTCGCCCTAGCGGGCACGGTGCATTAATACACAATTTGCAGCAGTTGAGCGCCGATATCGTATTCATCAAGAACATCGATAATGTGACCGTACAACGAGCATTGGCGGATACGGTCTTTTACAAACAAATTTTAGGTGGAGTGCTGTTTGATCTGCGCACAAGGGTGTTTGATTTGCTCAATCGCATGGAAACCGATGATGCGGCGCTTGATGAAGCATTGGCGTTTATTCAAACATGGTTTCAACCCGGATTACCAAATGACATGACACGACAGCAGTTGTTGCAATATGCTCAACTGAGGCTCGACAGGCCGTTGCGTGTATGCGGTATGGTACGCAATGAGGGAGAACCGGGAGGAGGTCCATTCTGGGTTAGAATGCAAGGTGGGTATATCAGTAAACAGATTGTGGAAAGTAGCCAAGTGGATCTCACAGATGCACAGCAGGCAAAAATTCTTTCGTCATCTACACATTTTAATCCGGTCGATTTGGTGTGCAGCATCAAGAGTCGCTCCGGAGAAAATTATCGGTTAGATGAGTTTATTGATTATACGGCTGGTTTTGTCACAGAGAAATTTCAGCAAGGAACCGTGCTGAAAGCATTGGAATGGCCGGGCTTGTGGAATGGTGCGATGGCGTTGTGGAATACCGTGTTTGTGGAAGTTCCTGTTTCAACGTTTAATCCGGTGAAAACAGTGAACGATCTTCTGCGTCCGGGGCATCAGGGATGATGCTTGTGCAAATTGATGTCGAGTTCGTTTGTGCAAAGAAACGTTTCTCGTTCGTCGCGGTTGGAAGCAATCAAAAGGATTTTTCCTGTTACGTTATTTTTCAACAGAGATTGATACCAGTTGACAGCAGCTTGGTCTAGATGAGAGCATGGCTCGTCCAGCAGCAATATGGGTGCATCGCAGAGTATGGCAAGTCCGAGTTTTACCCGTTGCTTCATTCCGCTTGAAAAGGTTTTTAGCGGCTGGTTCAGGTGTTTTTCCAGTTGAATGGTATTTGCGAAATCAACGATGCCATCGCAACCGGGAAGGTTTTTGAATTCGAGGAACAAGGAAATGTTTTCACGAAAGGTCAATTCGTCCCAAAGTTGAACGGCAGGCGAGCACATAGAAACGTGCCGAAATACCTCATCACGAGGTATAGGCTTCTCGCTTTTCCTCCATGCTATCTCACCGCGAGTGGGTGAAAGGTAACCGGCAATAATTTGCAAGAGTGTTGATTTTCCAGAGCCGTTATTGCCAACAACAGAGGTTTGCGAATCGGAGGCGAGGTGCATCGAAACAGATTCGAAAACCCACTCTTTCTGGTAACGCTTGGCTATTTGGTTAAGCTCGATTTTCACCGTATCAGAGACCTTGAGGTCCGCGTATTATGCCTTTATCGCTGGCTCGTATAAAATCCAGGATGATTTGCTTGTGCTCGGTATTGGGTAGCTCAAGTTCTGCAGCGTGCATTGCTCTGCTCATGTTGCTGTTGTGCACGTAAATCATGCGGTATACATCTTCAATATGGGCGATTACTTCATTGTCGAGTCCTCGTCTGCGCAAACCGACTGTATTCACACCTGCGTAGCTGAGTGGTTCGCGCGCTGCTTTCACATACGGAGGAACGTTTTTGCGAACTAAGCTACCGCCTGCTACAAATGCGTGTTGTCCAACTCGTACAAATTGTTGTATAGCAACTACCCCCTCGATAATTACCCAGTCTTCAATGTCAACATGCCCAGCAATGTTGGCGCTGTTCGCAATTACGCAGTGGTTACCTACAGTGGCATCATGTGCAATGTGAACATAAGCCATGAGCAAGCAGTGGCTGCCCACAGTTGTTTTGAATTTATCTTTTGTGCCTCTGTTTATGGTGCAGCATTCGCGAATAGTTGTGTAGTCGCCTATTTCCGCAGTGGTTTTTTCACCATCGAATTTGAGGTCTTGAGGAATCGCCGAAATGACAGCGCCGGGAAAAATCTTACAGTGCTTTCCGATGCGAGCGCCGTCCATGACGGTAACGTTGGGTCCTATCCAGGTGCCTTCGCCGATTTCAACGTCTGCGGCAATAGTAGTGAATGCACCTATCTCAACGTTTGCTGCTATGCGGGCATCGGGGTGTATTTGGTTCATGGCGTTCATGCGGTTGCTTCTTGAGTAGTTTCTTTGGTTATGAGGTCTCGCACTACTTGAGCGAGCATGATTGCTTCACAAACTTCTTTGCCATTTACATACGCAACACCTCGCATATTGACTAATCCTCTTCTGATGGGGCTTTCCAGCGTTAGCTTGAAAATAATGGTATCACCGGGCAGCACTTTTTGCTTGAATTTCACTCCGTCAATTTTCATGAAGTAAGTGCTGTAGTTTTCCGGGTCTTCCACCTGTGAAAGCGCATAAATGCCTCCCACTTGAGCCATTGCCTCTATCTGAAGTACGCCCGGCATTACCGGATTATTGGGGAAGTGTCCCTGGAAGAAAGGCTCGTTCATCGTCACGTTTTTAATCCCAACGATGCTGGTCTGATCCATTTCCAGAATCTTATCGATCAGTAAAAACGGATAGCGATGAGGTAGCATCTTCGTGATATCGTTGATGTCGTATAAAGGCTTTTTGAAAATGTCGAAAGTTGGTGTGGTGTCTTTTTGCTTTTTAGAAAGACTCTTCAGAATCTTGGCAAACTCAACATTACCGAAGTGTCCGGGGCGTGCCGCGAGAATATGCCCGCGAATAAAACGGCCTGTTAGTGCCAAATCACCAATGATGTCAAGCAGTTTATGCCGGGCGGGTTCATTTTCGAACTGAAGTTTTACTGTATTTAAAACACCCATTCCTTCTACCCGTACATCGAGGTTTTCACGCCCTAGTTGCTTGAGAATATCTTTAATTTCAGCGTCGCTGTAATTGCGCTCTGCAAGCACTATGGCGTTGTCGAGACTTCCGCCTTTAATCAATCCGTTTTTAGCAAGTACAGCAAGCTCTCCTAAAAAGACAAACGTTCTGCAGCTCGATATTTCGTCAATAAAATGGCTCAGCTCATACATGTGTGCATGTTGAGTTCCGAGCACGGGCGAATTGTAATCAACCATTACGGTAAGTCGAAATTCTCCGCCTTTGGTTGGCACGGCGAGCATCTCAACGTTCTTGTCCTTGTCTTCGTATGCAAGGTTTTCGTTAAGCACGAGGTATTTTCGATCAGCATCCTGATCTTGGTAGCCTACACTTTCAATCGCGTCCACAAAAGGCTTAGCGCTTCCATCCATGATAGGCACTTCAGGGCCATCGAGTTGAATGATAGCATTGTCGATCATGCAGCCATAAATAGCGGCAAGAATGTGCTCGGTGGTATATACACGCGCTCCTTTGTATTCCAAGGTGGTGCCGCGTTGGGTACTCACAACCAAATCACAATCGGCCGGGATCAGGGGATGTCCTTCAAGATCCATGCGCTGAAACACATAGCCATGATTTTCAGGGGCCGGAAGAATATGAACATTTACGGTAGCTCCTGTGTGGAGACCAATGCCGGTGAGATGAACCGGTTGTTTTATAGTACGTTGTTTCATAGCACTCATGGCGCGAAAATAAGGTTGAAACTCCAAAGAGGGGATACTTCGACCTAAGCATGTATATCCTATTCTGAATAAAAAAAGCCCCGATTCAATCGGGGCTTTTTTTATGTTGTAGAGCTTGCTTATTAGTTCGCCAAGCCCTTGCGGATCAAATTCAATGCACCACCGGCCTTGAACCATTCGATTTGCTGAGCATTGTAAGTGTGATTCACTGCGATGGTTTCTTTTGAACCGTCTTCGTGTGCCAGTTCAAGGTGCAATGGCTTGTCAGGAGCGAATGAAACAAGGTCTGTGAAGTTTACCACATCGTTTTCCTGAATCTTGTCGTAGTCAGCTTCATTGTTGAAGGTGAGTGCGAGCATGCCTTGCTTCTTCAAATTGGTCTCGTGAATACGGGCAAATGATTTCACCAATATCGCACGCACACCCAAATGACGTGGTTGCATGGCTGCGTGCTCACGCGATGAGCCTTCTCCGTAGTTCTGGTCGCCCACTACAAGCGTTGGAACGCCGGCTGCTTTGTATGCGCGCTGCACTTTCGGTACTTCATCGTATGCGCCTGTGAGCTGATTCTTCACGCTGTTCTGAGCACCGTTGAAGAAGTTGGTAGCACCGATGAGTGTATTGTTGGCGATGTTGTCGAGGTGACCGCGGAAACGCAACCACTGACCAGCCATCGAGATGTGGTCGGTAGTGCACTTGCCTTTTGCTTTGATGAGCACGCGGGCGCCTGTGATGTTTTGACCGTCCCAATCAGAGAATGGCGCAAGCAACTGGAGGCGCTCGCTGTCTGTTGCAACATTTACCTCAACACCACTGCCGTCTTCTGCAGGGGCCTGGTATCCCGGGTCTTCTGCATCGAAGCCTTTTGTTGGAAGCTCATCACCGGTGGGTGGATCGAGTTTTACATGTTCGCCTTTTTCATTCACCAATGTATCTGTCATTGGGTTGAACGTAAGGTCGCCGGCAATGGCAAGTGCCGTTGTCAATTCAGGTGAAGCAACAAATGCAAGCGTATTCGGGTTGCCATCGTTGCGGCTCTGGAAATTGCGGTTGAATGAGTGAACGATGGTGTTCTTCTCTTTCTTATCAGCGCCCACGCGCGCCCACATACCGATGCATGGTCCGCATGCGTTGGCGTATACCGTTGCTCCCATTTCGTTGAATGTGTCAATGAAACCGTCACGCTGTATGGTGTAGCGCACTACTTCACTGCCGGGAGTTATGCTGAATTCAGCTTTCGGCTTGAGGTGTTTTGCAATAACCTGCTTGGCCAATGATGCAGAACGAGCAATGTCTTCGTAGGATGAGTTGGTGCAAGATCCTATCAACCCAACCTCCACCTTCGTTGGCCAGTTGTTCTTGGCTGCCTCTTCCTTCATTTTTGAAATAGGAGTAGCCAAATCGGGAGTGAACGGACCATTGAGGTGTGGTTCCAATTCATTCAGGTTGATTTCGATTACCTGATCGAAGTATTGTTCCGGATTTTCATACACTTCAGAATCGCCGGTGAGGTGCTCACGAATTGCATTGGCAAGATCAGCAACTTCCGGGCGGCCGGTTGAACGCAGGTAGCGCTCCATACTGTCGTCGTAGCCAAAAGTGGAAGTAGTTGCGCCGATTTCAGCCCCCATGTTGCAAATGGTTCCTTTACCTGTGCACGAGAGTGACTGCGCGCCTTCGCCGAAGTACTCAACGATGCATCCTGTGCCGCCTTTCACTGTAAGAATACCTGCAACTTTGAGGATAACGTCTTTTGCTGAGCACCATCCATTGAGTTTTCCTGTCAGTTTAATACCGATGAGCTTAGGGAACTTGAGTTCCCAGGCCATGCCTGCCATCACGTCCATAGCGTCTGCACCACCAACACCAATGGCTACCATACCCAAGCCCCCGGCATTAACCGTGTGCGAGTCAGTACCAATCATCATTCCGCCCGGGAATGCATAATTTTCCAAAACAACTTGGTGAATAATACCTGCACCGGGTTTCCAAAATCCGATGCCGTATTTATTCGAAATCGAAGACAGGAAGTTGAATACCTCGTTGTTCTTATTCAGCGCGTCGCTCAAATCCTGAGTAGAGCCAACACGAGCTTGAATAAGGTGGTCGCAATGCACGGTGCTTGGCACTGCTACTTTTTTGCGCCCGGCCTGCATGAATTGAAGCAACGCCATTTGGGCAGTTGCGTCTTGCATGGCTACGCGGTCGGGGGCAAAATCCACATAGCTTTTGCCTCGTTCGAACGCGGTGTTTGCATCACCCATCCATAGGTGGGTGTATAAGATTTTTTCGGTAAGGGTTAATGGTTTGCCGGTTACTTTACGAGCAGCCTCCACACGTTGCGGGAAGCGGCTGTACACGGCCTTTATCATATCTAGATCGAAAACTTTGCTCATCGTTATCAGAAGTTTTTTGTTCGGGCGCGAATGTACGGCGAATTACACAGCCATGCACCCCCGGCTGGTCATCAAGTTTTGCAAAAGATGTTGAAAGAAAAGCGGTAATTATTGACTGAGGTAAAAGTCAATGAGCCCTTCCGGTGCATCGATGTAGACTTCGCGTTTTTCTTCATCGATGGATTCGAAAAAATCGCCGTTCAGCGGGAGAAGGATTTCCTTTTTTCCATGCAGAATTACCAATAGCGGATTGTTGGGTGATTCTTCAATGCGCTCAACAACGCCGATGTCGCCGTGCTCTGTGTCGAATACCCTGAAACCTTCAATGGCTCGCAACGCGGCGCGGTCGGTATCAGGCGCGCTCATGTCGCTTCGGTTGATGTAGATGGTTGATTTAACCAGTGCTTTTGCTTTTTCTTCTGAATCGACGCCTTCCAATTTCACTTTCGCAGCTGTATTGGTTTTGTATTCCAGTGACTCTACGAAATAGGGAACCAGTGTTCCCCTAACATCCAGAAAGAGTATAGTCAGATGCTCGTAGTCCTTAATGTCGCCGGTATCGAGAGCGGCTGTAAGTTCTCCTTTGTAGCCATGCAGTTTAGAAAAATAACCGATGGCGTGCAGGTCTTTTTTGTCGGGAAGGGTTGTCATGCGTTTTCGTGTCTAAAAAAAAAGCCACTCCGCAGAGTGGCTTTTTGAAATATCGTTAGAATTATGCTTCAGCGCTGTCGCCTGCTTCTTCAGTGGCGGGTGCTTCTTCAGCAGCAGGTGCTTCAGTTGCAGCTTCCGCTTCAACATGATTAGCGCTTGCGCTGGCTGCTTCTGCAGCTGCGGTCATGGCTTTGAGGCGATTTTCATTTACTTCACGCTCATGCTTGAGCATTTTGCTGAGGTTATCGCTCTTTTCTTTTGCCAAACGGTCTTTTTTACCTTGAACCTTGTTGCCCTTTTCTGCAGACCAAGTTTCAAATCGCTTGTCGGCTTCTTCCTGTGTGATTGCTCCCTTCAAAACACCTTTTTGAAGGTGCTGACGGTAAAGTACACCGGTGTAGCTAAGCATGGCACGAACTGTATCAGTTGGCTGTGCACCGTTGCTGAGCCACTCAAGGGCCTTAGTGTTGTCCAGCTGAATAGTTGCCGGATTGGTGTTTGGGTTGTAGCTGCCAATTCGCTCAATGAACTTACCATCGCGTGGTGAACGTGAGTCTGCTGCTACAATGTGGTAGAAAGGGCTTCCTTTCTTACCGTGACGTTGAAGTCGAAGTTTTACTGCCATAATTTTTTGTCTGTAGGGTACGAAACCCGGTTAACAAGTATTGATTTTAGGGCAGCAAATGTACTGCGTTGTTCAAGAAAAACAGGTGAGTATGGAAAAAAAAAGAATCTTGCGGCAAAACAATGCCCTTTTCAAACGTTATTGGCATTAGAATAACTGCTGTAAAGGTCACATTTTTAGATGATTAAGTTTCTGAGAATAAGTGTTTTGTTCGTGTTGTCGTGGGTTGTATTCTTCCCTGTACTTCACGGACAATACGAAGACAACCCGCTTCGTGGAAAGCGATGGGTGAGTGTTGGGGGTGGGCTAAATACATCGGACTATTGGTCGTGGCAGGCTATGTTTTCGTACACCAAACGTGGCGAAGGCTCATTGGTTCAGACACGCGTCGCATTTACACAGGAACTCTGGATGGCTGCCGACGATTCATGCACCGAGCGACATAACAAGCTATCAGAGTTAGGAGTGCTGTGGGGCGATGGCTGGGGCGGTAGGTCCTGGTATGTGACCGGCGCCGTTGGATTCGGGTTCAATGTGCGACAGTATTGCAGAAAGGCGGATTATGAAAATGAATACATTACCGGACTTACACTGGGTGTTCCTTTTCAAATCGAGGCAGGGCTGCGCTTTGGAAAATACTCGGGTATTAGTTTCATAGGCGTTGGTAATTGGAACTTCAGGGAGCCATACGCAGGCGCACACTTGGCATACACCCGACAATTGAGCAAATGAGCACCACTTTCTTCTACCATTCGCAGGCAGCCTTGCATGCCGCGGTCGAATTCGACTCTTCTGAAGCAACTCACATCACAAAAGCGTTGCGTCTTAAAAGCAATGACCGCATTCAGCTAACCAATGGCTGCGGGGGTTTGTATACAGCGCAAATTCTTGTGGATAAGCACAGAGTTTCGGCCTTGGTATTAGACGAGTTGTCATCATCCGATTCGATAGTGCCCTTGCACATTGGAATAGCGCCAACAAAAAATGCCGACCGAATCGAATGGCTGGTAGAGAAAGCTGTGGAACTGGGAGTGGGCGAAATCAGTTTCCTGAATTGTGCTCATTCCGAGCGTTCGCGCATTACCATGGATCGCATCCATCGTGTGGCCATAGCAGCATTGAAACAATCACGCCGCACGTTTCTGCCGAAAATCAATGAGTCAATAAACTTTACTGATTGGTTGAAGGGAGTCGATTCTTCGCAGCGCTTCATTGCGCATTGCATGGATAATTTGCCACGCACGCTCCTTCGCGACTCGATTCAGTTAAATGCAAGTAATGTTCTATCAACTGTTTGCATTGCCATTGGTCCGGAAGGTGATTTTTCGGAAACGGAAGTGCAGGCTGCCATGGCTGTTTCCTTTCAACCTGTGAGTTTAGGCAGTGCTCGTTTGCGCACGGAAACTGCGGCTTTGGCGGCAATACATACCTACAATCTCATTCATCAGATCTAATACAATGAGTCGAATTACCATTCTCTTTTTTGCTTTTTCCTCAATCTGCAACGCACTAGTGGCACAGATGAATGTGATACCTCAACCCGATCAGTGGAATATGGGGAAGTCGCAATTTTTGCTCAATGAACAGACGGTAATCGCAGCCAACCTGGCGGCAAGGAAAGAGGCCGACTTTTTAGCGCAATGGCTCTTCGAAGCGACCGGTAGAAAAATGGAGGTTGTCGATATGAATGTGATGCCGAAAGAGAATTTTATTTTATTAAGCGCATCCAAAATCAGCAGCGAACAGACTGAGGAAAGCTTGAAGAATTTGCCTGATTCACTACGAAAACGCGCATTGCAGGCCGATCGCTCACGGTATCGCCTAAACGTAACCCCCAAAGGTATTTTGGTGAATGCTGAATTTGATGAGGGTGTTTTTTATGGGGTTCAAACCATCCGACAGTTGCTACCGGTTGAGGCGGAGCAAAAAAAAATGAAGTTGCCTTATGCTCTTTCCACCATGCTGATTCAGGACGGCGCAAAATTTCCGCACCGCGGTTTATTGCTCGATTGCTGCCGTCACTTCATGTCGGTTGATTTCGTCAAGAAGTACATCGATGCACTGGCTTATTACAAGATGAATGTGCTTCACTGGCATCTTACCGAAGATCAGGGTTGGCGTATTCAAATCGATCAATATCCATTGCTCACCGAGGTCGGTGCATGGCGCACAGAAAAGGACGGAACTAAGTACGGCGGGTTCTATACAAAAGAACAGATTAGGGAAATTGTAGCCTATGCATCCGAGCGCCACATCACGGTTATACCGGAAATTGAGCTACCCGGACATTCAAGTGCTGCCATCGCTGCTTATCCTGCTTTGAGTTGCACGCACCAGACCATCGAGGTCGAAAACGATTGGGGTGTGTTCAAGGATATCTATTGCGCAGGTGACGAATACACGTTTGAGTTTTTGGAAAACGTGCTGACGGAAGTGTGCGAACTTTTCCCATCGCCCTACATTCATATTGGGGGCGACGAGGCTCCGAAATTTCGCTGGGAGCAATGCGAAAAATGCCAGCGCAGAATCAAACAAGAGAAGCTGAAAGATGAGGCGGAGTTGCAAACGTATTTCATTGAGCGCATTGCTGCATTTTTAGAAAGCAAGGGCAAGCGCATCATTGGTTGGGATGAAATTCTGGAAGGCGGCATTCCGGCCGATGCCATGATACAAAGCTGGCGCGGCATGGAAGGCGGCGAACACGCAGCCAAGACAGGGCATGATGTGGTGGTGTCGCCCACCAGCCATTGCTATTTCGACTATGGCCTGAGTTCAACGGACATGGAAGAGGTCTATAATTTCAATCCAATTCCGGCTTCTCTCTCCGTTGCTGAGTCGAAATACATTCGCGGGGGTGAGTGCAACATGTGGACAGAGCATGCGCCTCAAGAAACGGTCGACAGCAAGGTGTTTCCACGCATGTTGGCTCTTGCAGAGGTGTTGTGGACCTATCCCGACCAGCGCAATTATGCAGCCTTCAGCAAGCGGGTGGAAGAGCATTATCCACGTTTGCGAGCGCTTGGAATCAATTCCGGTTTTCCCAAGGTGCCTGTATCGATGCTTGCGACTCCTGCGGAAAATACATTGAACGTTGAATTGAAGCCGGCTTTTCAGGGAGTACATGTTACCTATTCGTTGGCACCTGCAGGCACAAGGCCGGGCGACAAAATCCTGAATTACACGAATGCTATCGTGATTGACAGACCAACGTTGCTTAGCGCGCAAGCAACCATGAGTGAATTGCGTTATGCCGAGCCCATGCAGTGGTGGTTTGAGCCACATAAGGCGTTGAATGATTCATTGACACTTTATTATGAGCCTTCGCCTTGGTATACAGGTGGTGGATTGAAAGCCTTGGTAGATGGTAGGTTGGGCTCTGCTAATTTCCGTGATGGCGCTTGGCAGGCAGTTCAAGGCAAGGACATGGAAGCTGTCATTGATTTGGGGGCTTCAACAGAAATTCAAGAATTGGAAACCCGTTGGTTTATGTATGGAAATGCCTGGATTTTCCTTCCGAAATCGGTGGAGTATTTCGTCAGTGATGACGGAAAGAACTGGAAATCGGCTGGGAGAGTGGATTGTACAATGGACGAAAAGAAGGACGGCGAGTTTTTCGAACCGCTAACGCTGAAACGAATGAATGAAAAGGCTCGATACGTTAAAATGGTCGCCCTGAATCACGGGCCTTGTCCGAGTTGGCACGACGCGCCGGGAGAGCCATCGTGGCTATTCTGCGATGAGATTATCGTTCGCTAAGCTCTATAGGTGCATGAATTCTTTCTTGGCCTTGAGTTGCTCCTCTGTTTCGCGGTGAGCCGGGTCGTCAACGCAGCAGTCTACAGGGCAAACCGCGGCACACTGTGGCTCGTCGTGGAAGCCAACACATTCGGTGCATTTATCTGAAACAATGTAATAGACATCCATGCTAACCGGCGTCTGATTTGAGTCTGCATCGATTTCCCCCGAATTAGCAAGTGGAGTGAAAATGCCGCGCAGGCCCGTTCCTTCAGAATACTTCCATTCTGCGCCACCTTCATAGATTGCGTGATTGGGACACTCTGGTTCACATGCACCACAATTGATGCATTCGTCGGTAATCATTATTGCCATGTCTTTACTTTCTAATTTTGCGGCACAAAAATAACACCTTGTGAAGTATGCGTAAACCATCGGAGTATCGAATTCTAGCAATCAATCAGTGGGGCCGAATATTCGAGGCCTTAGGTTCATCTGCGCCCTGGCCCGGATATGAATCGGGAGTTACTGCAGAAGAATTTGAAGAGCTGAATCAAATCATCCAAACGCATGTGCATCACAACGGTTGGTTTACCGAAAACAACGTTCGCAGGGCATTGTTCGCTTGGAGTGGTGAGTTGCAGCACTTTCGGCTAGAGGAGTGGCTTAATCGCTATGAATGGAGCAATGAAGGTAGCCCGCGGAAAGTCGGAGTCATCTGTGCAGGAAACCTCCCATTGGTGGGTTTGCATGATGTGCTGAGTGTTTTGCTAACGGGTCACATTGCTTTTATTAAACTCTCATCCGACGATAATCTGTTGATGCCCGCATTGCTGAAGGTGTTGTTCCGACTTGACGAATCAATTGAGGAGCAGGTGGTTTTTGCAGAAGGTCTCATGAAGGATATGCAAGCAGTAATCGCCACGGGCAGTAACAACACATCGCGCTATTTCGAGCAGTATTTCGGGCATCTGCCGCATATTATTCGAAAGAGCAGAACGAGTGTAGCCATACTTTCAGGCAAGGAAACGGACGAGCAATTGAAGGGATTGGGGCGCGATATTTTTGCGTATTTCGGGCTCGGCTGCCGCAATGTGTCGAAGGTTTATTTGCCGGAAGGATTCGACATCGATCGATTGTACAAAGCGCTCTTCGAATACAACGCAGTTATTAATCACCACAAGTACGCCAATAATTACGATTACAACAAGGCCGTGTGGCTTCTGAATATGGAGCAACTGCTTGATAATGGATTTTTGCTCCTGAAAGAGGAACAAGCGTTGGCCTCTCCAACCGGAAGCCTCTATTACGAATATTATTCGGACGAGGAGGTTTTGCGGTCAGAATTAGCTTCCCGATCGCATGAAATTCAGTGCATGGTGAGTCTTCTCGACATTCCTTTCGGTGGCAGCCAGAGCCCGGCTCTGTGGGAGTATGCCGATGGAGTGGATACGCTGCGTTTTTTGCTGGCGCTGTAGTGCATGCAGGAGGGCGTCTTGGACGCGCTGCTGCGCGTCCAAACGATGCTCTTTTCTTTCACATGCATGCGTCATGTATCACCCACATTAGGGTACATTTGTGCACCTTTGTACTAGAAATTCCATCATGAAACAAACGATATTCTCACTTTTAGTGATTGCCACTATTTTCTCTTCATGCGAGACTGAAGTGGATTTGAATGCGCCATACAAGAACACAACAGTCATTTTCGGCTTGTTGGATCCGGATTACAATGGCGACAATGTGATTTCAGTGCAGGATACGCAGTGGATAAAAATCAACAAGACATTCTTGGGTGAGGGAGACAACAACAACTACGCTGCTGTGCGCGATAGTTCAGAATACACCGACGATGATTTCGTAAAGAAGGTGGTGGAGCGCATAGTGGATGGTGATGTAGTAGAGGAGTATGAGTTGGTTTCAACCACGGTAAGCAATCGTCAAATGAATGGTATTTTCTACGGGCCTGAACAGACGATGTATTACTTTATACCAAAGGGTCCTTCTGTGCCGTGGAATCCGAATTTACCCGGACTCGATCAAAATTCGGATTATCGCATTGTGCTCCAGTTTACCGATGGCCGAGAGGTAACAGCAACAACAAAGGTTGTTAGTTATAACAGCTTCTCTTGGCTCACGCCTCAGCAGAATGCAACGTTTATTCTTGCGTCCGTTTCTACCAACGGAGGATTCAATTATACCTCGGAGGTAGCAATTCGCTGGAATGCCGCCACCAACGCCAATGTGTACGATTCGCGTCTTCGTTTTCACTATACCGAAATGCTTTATGAGAACGCAGATTGGTCAGGAACGCCGATAAGCGTTACTCCGAAGTTTTTGGATTACTACCTCGGAAGTATTTCGGATGATGAAATCACCAACGGTCAGCTTTTGAAGATTACATTCGACGGTCGTGCATTCTTCTCCTTCTTGCAGAATAATCTGGTGGCCGATCAACGTATCCGAAGAGTTATCGGAACTTACGATTCTCAGCAACAACGCACGGAGTGTTTTGATGTGATGCTCACCATGGGCAACAATGACTTGAAGTCCTACATCGAGGTGAACTCGCCTTCTGCGGGAGTGGTTCAAGAACGTCCGATATACACGAACGTCAGTAATGGTATTGGATTGTTTGCTTCTCGCGGAACGCGCAACCTAATCAGTTTACCACTGATTGCATTTGACAACAACCAACAACCCAATTCGGGTAATTTGCGCGCACTCGTTCAAAGCGAATACACATCGGCGCTCAACTTCTGCGATCCGAACGGTTCTTCCGATTTTCCTTGCGGAAATTAATTTACTGCTTTACAAAGCGAGCTTGTAGCGTAGAATTCTCATGCTGCAATCGGATAAAGTAGATTCCGGTGGTCAGCACGTCGATGTCAATCTGGTTGCTTGTGAGAGTGCCTGTGCTAATGATTTTGCCTTCGGAGTTGTAAATGGAATACGTGTCGTTGGCTGATGCATTTGCAATGTACAAATCACCATTAGCCGGGTTCGGAAATACATTCAACGCAGCTGTCACATGTTCGTTCAATCCCACGCCAAGGTCGGCTGTGCGGGCGGTAATTTGATCACCTCCAAATCCTCCGGCGGTCGATACAATTTCTAAAACAGGAACTTTGAATTCGGTGCTAATCCATTGGTAGGTCGTTATGTCTTTTGGGAATTGAAAGCCAAAAGGAACGAGACTCACATAAATGGAATCGAACCCAACCAATGTTGACTTCACGCGGAGGACGTCAAATGACTCTCCGTAGATGTTGATAGTTCCCCAGCCGTCGCATTCGTAGTTGCGATATTGATCGGTGCCGTAATAGGCAACGGTAGGAACATCGAGCTCCAACACAGAATGCGTATTTCCTGTAGCGGGGTAGGTAAGCGGTAAATCGTAAATGATGTCCCGCTCGTTGTATTGAGCATTGAGAGGCACGCCTTGCACGGTAGCAACGATTCCCGTCATGGCGTAAACACCACCGCTGTTCTTGTAAATCTGATAAGCGTTCTCAATGCTGATTAGTGGATTGTCGAGAAGTGCGGCACCAATTCCGAAATCCGAATTGTAATCAGGAAACAACGGGCTATTGAAGAACACCTGATTTAACAGCGATAACGAACTGAGATCGACACATTCAGTTCCGGCGTCGAGCTCTCCCGCTTGAATGATGTCATCGCCGAAATTCCAGGTATAATTGGGGCCGGTTGCATCCAAATCGACATCGGTTAGTAAGGTCGCTGAGCGAGTGAATAGCAAATCGCCTGAATTCGGAAGGTGGTTGCTATTAATCGTGATTTGTGCAATGCCATTTAGAGCAGTGCCACAGAAAAGTCCGAGTAAGATTTTTTTCATGAGAATGGGTTCAGTGAGTGCAAGGTATATCAAATACAACTCTTGGCAACCGCATCTTTGGTGATCGCAATTATACGATGCTGATGAAGGTTGAAAAGTTGTGAGCAAAAGGTTGCGACTTGCACACATGACACCGCTAATGTCGATTCTATATTAGCCCCGCGTTAACACGCCAAGCTAAATTAACCGGTCAACCATTCTGCTCATGTTTCTGGACAAATACGATTACGTCATTCTCGATATTATTCAAACCTACAAGAAGAACAACAAGAACGAACTCATCAAGTTGAGCCAGTTGGAGACCGCTTTTTGGAGTAGAATAGAGCACGATGATGCTTCTTCAACGCGAAGCGCACAACTCGGAGAGCGCGTTGCCAATTTGTACCTGGACGGTTATATAATGAATAAGAACAACTCCGGATATCGACTCACCAAGAAAGGAAAAGAGGAGTTGTCGTTTCAGGAAATGGAAGTGTAGTACACTTCGAATTACCAATTGTTACTTTCAAGTTCGCGCTGCAGGCCTATCATTTTGATGGCTGTTATACCTGCTTCCGTGCCTTTGTTCCCTTTGCTTCCGCCACTGCGTGCGATAGACTGCTCTTCGGTGTCGTCGGTAAGTACGCCGAAAATAACGGGCTTACTCATTTTAAGGGCAAGTTGTTGAATGCCGGTTGCGCAAGCATTACTAACGAAATCGAAGTGTGCTGTTTCACCGCGAATAACACAACCTAAACAGATTACTGCTTCCGGTTTATGATTTTCGAATAGCAATTGAGCACCCAGGGAAAGCTCAAAGCTACCGGGCACATGAGCAACGATGATGTTTCTGCTGCTTGCTCCACAGTCGGTAAGAGCATCGACACATCCTTTCAAGAGATTGGATGTTATGTGATCGTTCCATTCAGAAACAACAATCCCGATGCGCATCGAATGTGCATCGGGAAGATGATCCTTGTTGTAAGAAGAGAGGTTGTGTGTTGCCATGCGACTAACCCTTCGCCTTCAAATAGGAGAGGAGCTTTTCGGCTTCACCATACTCTTGAGAGCGCTTGTCGTAATTATCAACTACGTATTGAAGCAACGCCGTAGCCTTCGCGTTGTTTCCAAGCTCCATGTAAACTTTGCTGGCTTTCAGATTGTAAAGCGGTCCTGTGAAATCGCGGCTCGCACTGGAATTAGCTTGCTTGGCAGCTTTTTCTAACCATGAAGCACCTTGCTCCAAGTCATTCGACATAACATACATGTCGCCGATACAACCGGTCAACTCAACGCTCATAGCCTCATCGTCGAAGCTTGCTTGTTTGAAGTGTTCCAATGCTGCATTGTAATCCTTAGCAATGTCGCGGTAGTATACACCGCACCAAAAATGTGCACGATCAGCAACCTTGGTTCCGCCATAGTTGGTGGCAATTGCCTCATAGCCTTCGAAATTGGCATCTCCCAAAACAGCTAGACGAATGGAATCCATTTCCACTAATAAGTCTGCACGAATGGCTGCATTTGAAGCTTCCACTTCACGGGGCTTTTTGTAGAGAAACTGAAAGGCGAAAAATCCGCCTAGAATCAATACTACCGCGCCCATTCCAACAGAAATGGATTTGCGGTTTTGTTCGAAGAAGTGTTCAGTCTTGGAGGCTACTTGTTGAAAGTCAACTAAGGTCTCTCCTGTGTTAGCGTCTTGTTTTGACATATTTTTCAATGTTATGCGGCTGCGAAAATAATCGATTTCGGTTATCATCTGACAAATCTGATTACTTGGACATCTATACTCCCTATTTTTGACCGGTTATCGTCTCCCGTGAATCCGCTTTTTCCTATGAAATACCTTGCTTATCTGTGTTTATTACTTGGATTGTTGGGGGTTGGTTTCTCTGCTCACGGTCAATACCAAAGCTTATTGTGGAAGGTTTCCGGCAAGGGTTTGCGAAAGCCCTCGTACCTCTACGGTACAATGCACATAAGCGGTAAGCTGGCATTTCAACTGGGCGATCCATTTTACGACTGTATACAATCGGCGGATGTCGTGGCGCTTGAACTGGAACCCGAGGCTTGGTTGGAAGCCTTGTTCCGAGATCCTCAGGTGGGGCAATGGCTCGGTGGCCAAGAATTGGAAGAGAGTTATTACGACGAATTTGCAAGCGATTCTCCGTTGCCACCGCTGCGTGGCCACTGGAGCATTGGAGGTGGCCGCAGTGCCTATGAGCGCGTGCGCGAGGCGTTGCTCTATGAGCCCGATATTCTCAACTACCTGATGTTTCGTTATGGCGATGGTGGCACTTCAATAGACTTTGAGGAAGATACGTGGTTGGATATGCACATATATCAAGTTGCAAAGAAAATGGGTCTCGAGACAATCGGCTTGGAGACGTACGAACAAAGCGATGAATTTATTCGAAAGGCGAGTGCTGCCGATGCGCAGGAAGTTGATCAACGTGAATGGGACGAGGGCGATATCAATGAACTCGAAGAGTTGAACGGACAACTTGAGCCCGCATATCGAAGGCAGGATCTTGATTTGATTGATTCCTTGAGTCGCAATGCAAGCACAAACGCATTTCGCACTTTCATTTTGCTGGAAAGAAACAAGTTGTTCGTCCGCAATATGGATAGTTTGTTGCAGGTCGGGAAATCAGTGTTCGCTGCCATGGGGTGCGCACATTTGCCGGGAGAAGGGGGTGTGATCGAAACCCTCAGGGAAATGGGTTACGATGTCACTCCAATCAACAAGGGAAGTCGAAATGCCAAGCGTCGAAAGGAAATAGACAAGCGTTTATACGAAAGGCCATTCAATACTTTCACGACGCCAGATGGTTTGGTTACGGTGAGTGTCCCCACTCAGGTGTATCACACTCATGCAACCAAGGAGTCGACCACGTGGCTTGGCCTCGACATGGCTAACGGGGCAAATTACACGCTCACTCGATTGAAGTCGTACAATGCACTAACGGGCTATTCAAGTACCGATTTGCTAGCCATCATTGATAGTTCGCTCTACGAAACGGTGGCAGGTGAAGTGATTTCTAAAAAGGCAATTAAAGTTGGGCGTTACTCCGGAATTGATGTCCTTAATAGAACACGCAGGGGCGATTATCAGCGGCAGCGAATTGTTGCTATGCCGGATGAAATCATCGTGCTCAAATTGGCTGCAACAGGCGATAAGGTGAAGGCAGGTTTTGGTGCTGAGTTTTTTGATAATCTAAAAATCAATGAGTCAGAATCAACTGACAACGAATGGAAGTCGCCGGATGGGTCGATTCGTGTTGGCCTGCCATCACGGGGTATTTGCTACGATCAGGTTTCTGATGTTGGCGGTAGCGCAGATTTCGAGGTTGTTTCAACCGACTCAAAGAATAATACATACTATACCATTCAACGCCATGTAATTGAAAACCCCGGCTTCCTGGATGAAGATGCATACGAACTTCAACGTTTAATGCGCGCATTCGCCCAAGACAGAGAACTTGAGTTGAACTCGTATGTGTTTAAGCAACATCAAGGACTTGCTGCAGTTGAGGCCCAATTCAGTGGACCGAAGGAAGGCGGGTATTCACAGAAAGAAAAGCTGCATGCGATGTTTATCATGAACGCACTTAGCTACCTGGCACTCTCCACCAACGAATCGGATGAATCGGCGCGCCGCACATGGTTTGATTCTTTTAGGATGGTGAATCCTCCGATGGGAAAGAATAGTTTTTATCAGAATGACGAGTTGCATTTTTCTGCTCAACTGCCATACGCTCCGCCGAAAATCGCAACTTCTCTTGATGCTATGCTTTTCAATGCGGATCTCGAAGTGGTGGCTAATTCACCTTTCGGAACCAACGCCTCTCTTACCTTGAGTCCTCCTTTGGATGCGCAATCGATGCTGATCGATTTTCAGCGATATCATGAGTTTTCGGATGGGGAGGACAAGCAGGTATTTCTGAATGACAAGCGCTCGCTGGTTATGGGCATTGACATGCAACTTATTTCAGAGCGAGTTCAATGGAGTGAGTCGGGTGCCGATTTTGAATTCATTGTTGGCGATACAGGTACTTCGAAGCGCTTCATGCATCGCATGGTGCTTCATCACAAGTCGTTCTATCATCTTTCGACCTGCTACGACTCAATTGTTGGATTATCCGATTTTCTGAGAACGGCATTTGAAACCTTCAATTCAACAGATACCGTCTTTCCCTATCCGCATTTTCAATCGCGCGATGATGCATACTTTGATGCGCTCATCTCTACTGATTCAACCCTACGTTTGCGCGCATTGCAGATTACTGGCGAGATGGATTTTACAGCCCAATCGGCCGGCCGGATGCGTAAACTCTTGAAGGAGTTGCCCTATTTTAAGGGAGATGATGCATTGCATATTCAGTCAAAGTTGCTTGCAGGTCTGGCTGCCGATACATCGTCTGAAAACGTCGATTTTATTGTTAGCGAGTTCAATGCTTTTCCGGATAGCACCGAATATCAATACGAGCTGCTTTCCGCGCTGCTGCGCATGAAAACAGCTAGGGCATGGCGTACCTATGCGAAATTGGTGGTAGAAGAACCGCCTATTGTTTTCGACGAGCTTGGAGGCAGCGGATGCGAGGCACTGTTCGATTCCGTTCGTTTAGCTGCTCCGCTCTTACCCCAACTAATGCAGCTATTGGCTATCGATGAGTACGAGCAAAGTATTTATCACCTCATGGCTATGGCAGCCGATAGTGGTTGGCTTCCCATTGCATCCTATCGCTATTTGGTTCCGCAAATTCTGGTTGAGGCGCGCAATGAGTTGAAGCGTTTAAAAAGTAGTTCAGAGGAAGGTTATGGTTTTAATACAGATTTATTGCTCGACTACTGCTCAATCCTGCAGCCAATTCGAAAGGAGAAGGACGTTGTCGCTTTTTTTGCAAAGGCGAGGGCATCCAAGAGAGGGCAATTGTTGTTAGACCTGACTTCGTTCGATTTGGATCACGGAATAGCGCCTTCAGATTCCATTATTAATCGATTGGCGCGGATGAATAATCAGGTGCATCCATTGTATGCCATGCTTCGAGAGAACGGATCAACTGCGCGAATGCCTTCCGAATGGGCTACCCGTGAAGCTTTGGCAACACTTTACTTGAAAAATCAATACGAGTCGGATGAAGACAGAGCGGATTCAGTTGTGCTCATTTCAAGCCGAACAGCCGACATCCGGGGTGCGAAATTGGACGTGTGTTTTTATAAAGTTTATAAAGCATCTTCACAGCAATGGCTTGGTCACATTTTGGCATTCGATGCGCGCGATTCAATGAATGCGTGGCCGCTTTTTATTGAGTCCGACAGAAGTGTAGTGCTCGACGCAGATGAGGAAGCCACGGTTGAGCTTGAAAATGAGTATCTCTATATGGTGGAGCTCAATCGAGAATTTGTAAACTTCGGTTCGGGGCGCACTGATTTTGGTGTTCAATGGTATTGATTAGCATGGAGGAAATACGACTTCAAAAACTAGCACTTTATCAATTCAAGAACTATGAAGAGTTGAGCGTTGAGACCCGTGCAAGCGCAATTTGTTTCGTAGGAAGAAATGGTTCGGGCAAAACAAACTTGCTGGATGCTATTTACTATTTGTGCAATTGCAAGAGTTACTTCAATCCGATTGACTCACAGAATATTCAGTTTGGAGCAGATCAGTTTGCTATTACCGGTGAGTTCATCCGACGCGACCATCCGGAACAGGTTATTTGCTCGGTGAGAAAGAATCAGCGCAAAGTATTCAAGAGAAACCACAAGGAGTATGATCGACTGGCTGAGCATATAGGACTGCTGCCATGCGTTATGATTACTCCGTATGATATTGAGCTCATTTGGGAGGGAAGTGAGGTGCGGCGCAAATTCATGGACAGCACCTTAGCGCAATTGTCGCGCGGATATCTCGACGATTTGATTGCATACAATCACGCGCTGCTTCAGCGCAACACGGTACTGAAGACGTATTCCAAACAACCGCATTTTCCCGATGAGTTTTTGGAGATTTGGGATGTTCAGTTAACGGAGCGAGCGGCATCCATTCACGAGGCGAGAGCTTCTTTTCTTAAGAACTTTCAGGGAGTTTTTCAGCGGGTTTACGCCGAGATTTCCGGTGGCGCTGAGGAGGTGTCGTTCAACTTCGATTCTGAGTTAAATGAAGCCACTATGGAAGAGTTGCTGCGCAAGAACAATCGCCGCGATAGGCAGTTGGAGCGCACTTCAGCAGGTTGCCACCGCGACGATTTGGATTTCCTTATTGAAGGGAATGCGCTCAAGAAATTTGCATCTCAAGGGCAGCAAAAGTCTTTCTTGTTTGCCTTGAAATTTGCCCAATATCTCTTCATAAAGGAATCTGCCGGTGTGAAGCCCATTCTGCTACTGGACGATTTTTTCGACAAGATAGACGAACACAGAGTCACCAATATCATGGGGTGGATCGCCAGCAATGATGTTGGGCAAATGTTCATTACCGATACGAGCATCGAACGAATGCCTGCGGTTTTGTCTGGAGTAGGCATACCATACCAAGCATGGAAAGTGGAAAGTGGAAAACTAGAACAGCTATAAGCGTTTTTTAAATCGATATTTGTTGCGATGTCGAACAGAAAATATACTGACAATCCGCTCAAGGATCTTATCTCAGACATCTTGCGTCGAAACGGATGGGAACATCGTTACCAAGAAATGGAGGTTTTGCGTTGTTATAGAGAAGTGGTTGGCGAAGTTATTTGGAAGAAAACACGCGAAAGCAAGCTACACGGAAAGACACTTGTGTTGAAAATGGACAGCGGACCACTCAAGCAGGAACTGTCCTACCAAAAGACCAAACTGATGGATGCAATCAACGAATTGTTGGGCGATGTTGCGGTTGAGAAGCTGGATGTTTGGTAGTTGGTGTTCGGGTCACCTCTCATTGAGCGTTTTCGATTGTTCTTTGTTCGGGTGTTTAAGGTTTGTGATTGTACTTTCGAAACATTAATATGCATTTATGGACTTTTGGAAAGGATCAAGAACCAAGGCGAAAATTTTAGTTTTAACAGCTGCTGTAGCTGTATTTGTTGTCTTTACAGCAGCCTATCAAAAGCGAAAGCCTAAAGGATATCATTCTTCGGAAGAGATGGGTTCGTACAGAAACCTGGTAGGTGATCTGCCCACGGGCTCGTCCGATATGTTTATGGGCTCGGGCCGATGCGCTGGTTGTCACGGAGTGGACATGGATGTTGCTAATCCGCCGTTGGCATTGGTAGACGGCAATGGAGTGAATGTTGGTCCGGCTGAAAACTGGAGAGCTACTATGATGGCCAACTCCGCTAAAGATCCAATGTGGCGAGCCAAGTTAGTTCATGAGACGCTTGTTAACCCTGGGCACGCCGGTGAACTCACCAACAAGTGCACCTCTTGCCATGCTCCCATGGGAAGGTTTGAAGCAGCCCACGACGGTGTAGAGTTTTACACCACCGAAATGCTCGATTCCGACTCATTGGCTCTCGACGGTGTGAGTTGCATGGCTTGTCACGCACAACAAATTGAAACAACCGGGCTTTTCTTTTCAGGCGAGTTGGAATACAACGCGGATACTATCTGGGGGCCCATTTTCGACATCCCTAAAAATGGATTGCCCATGCAAGACTTTATTATGTCCAACTTCGTAGGTGTAGCGCCAGTGGCGCATCCGAAAGCCTCGAAGTCGGAGTCTTGTGCAGGATGCCACTCGCTGATTACGAATACCGCGGATCTCGAGGGCAATGCAACGGGTACGACGTTTATTGAGCAAGCAACCTATCACGAGTGGCTCAATAGTTCTTACAATTCTCAAGACTTTTATGCGGTAGAATGCCAGGGCTGTCACATGCCGAAAACAGAAGAGCCTATTATCGTGGCATCGGGTTATGACTGGCTGCCGGGAAGAGAGCCCTTTGCACAGCACTGGCTAGTTGGCGGTAACACCTTCATGCTGGAGCTCATGAAGAATCGAATCGATGAACTTGGATTGACTGCCAATGAGCAGCACTTCCAAACGGTGATCGATCGCACGCTCGATAATTTGCAAAATCACACGGCGGAAATTGAAATCATACCCGGAGTTATCGACTCTGATACGGCGCGCTACACCGTTCGCCTCACCAATAAAGCGGGCCATAAAATGCCAAGTGGTTATCCTGCAAGGAGAGCATTTGTCGAATTTGTTATGACTGATGAAGATGGCAATGAAGTGTTTCACTCAGGTCGAATCAACCCCGATTTTGAAGTACAAGGACAAGACCCAACCTGGGAGCCTCACTACGACTTAATCACGGATGATGTGAATGAGGTACAGATATATGAAATGGTTATGGGCGACGTAATGGGTAACGTTACTACCGTGTTGGAGCGTGCTCATCACATGATTAAAGACAATCGATTGGTGCCTACCGGCTTCAGTACAACGCATGCTGCATACGATACGACCATGGTGGTTGGAGCAGCTGCCTTTGATGCGAACTTTAATACAATCAATGGTCTGGAAGGATCAGGTACCGATGATGTACACTATCACATTCCGCTGCAAGGAATAAGTGGGAATGTGACGGTAACCGCGCGTTTTTGGTATCAGTCATTGCCACCCAAATGGAATGAGGAAATGTTTGCAATGGATCATCCGCTGATCAATTCATTCGAGGAAATGTATTGGCAGGAAGGTCCGGATCCGGTTGAAATGGCGAGCTACACTGTAAACTCTACAATTACAAATGTTCGAGAGAAAGCACGCTTATTCACTGTTTCACCCAACCCTACCTCGAATGGATTTGTACAGGTGAATGCCGGAAACGATGCTATACAATTCGTCAAGGTCTATAGCCTCGATGGTAAGCTTGTAGAAACCATCAGCCCTAATGCTTCGCGCACACAGGTGCGCTTGCCCCTAATTGCGGGCACCTATCTGCTGGATGTGCAAACCAGCCGTGGACGAAAAGTAGAGCGGGTAATTCGACGATAATCCAAGAACGATAGAAATAAAAAAGCCGCTCATGAGCGGCTTTTCTTTTTTTGCAATGTTGTATTAACGATACAAAACTTCTTTTGCTGTTCTTACCACATCCTCAACTTGCGGCAATGCAGCATCGATGAGTGTAGTGGCAAACGCAAATGGAGTATCGCTTTGAGTGAGTCGGCGGATAGGGGCATCGAGGTAATCGAATGCATGGCGCTGAACGCGGTAGGCAATTTCAGTTGATATGCTAGCCACCGGCCATGATTCTTCGAGGATGATGAGACGGTTCGTTTTCTTAACCGATTGCACGATGGTGTCGATGTCGAGCGGACGAATGGTGCGCAAGTCGATAACTTCCATGCTGATGCCTTCTTTCTCCAACTCTGCGGCAGCAGCCAATGCTGTTTTCATGATTTTACCGAAGGATACGAGTGTTACATCCGTACCTTCTTTCTTGATGTCAGCAACGCCAATTGGCAAGATGTATTCACCATCCGGAACTAATCCTTTGTCGCCGTACATTTTTTCACTCTCGAAAAAAACGACCGGGTCGTTATCGCGTATAGCTGCTTTGAGCAACCCTTTTGCATCGTATGGATTCGAAGGCGTAATTACCTTCAAGCCCGGTATGTGCGCATACATGGACTCGAAGCTTTGCGAGTGTGTTGCTGCCAATTGACCCGCTGTGCCATTAGGGCCGCGAAATACAATTGGAACATTGTATTGGCCACCACTCATTTGAAGCATTTTCGCAGCTGAGTTGATGATTTGATCAGCAGCAAGAATTGCGAAGTTCCAGGTCATGAATTCTACAATAGGGCGCAAACCATTCATGGCTGCACCTACTGCAATACCGGAGAAACCAAGCTCTGCAATAGGGGTGTCAATTACACGCTTTGCGCCAAATTCATCGAGCATGCCCTTCGACGCTTTGTAGGCGCCGTTGTATTCTGCTACTTCTTCACCCAACAGAAATACCGACTCATCGCGGCGCATTTCTTCTGTCATTGCTTCACAAATAGCTTCTCTGAACTGAATTTCTCTCATGATAAATTTTGAATAGGGCGTAAAAATAGCAGGATTTTGCTTCGACAATAGCGTAATTGGACATGAGGTTTTAATGCGTTACTTGCGAGTTGTTTTGAAATCAGTGGCAGCCGTTGCAGGAAATGCCCCCAATAACATCCAGGCGTTATGAAGGAATCGATACCACATCTCATCAAGCTGCTGCAAACGGCCGGAAGACTTATCATGGACGTTTATCAAAGTAACGAAGCTGCAGAAGTTGAATGGAAGTCCGACAATTCACCGTTGACTGCCGCCGACAAGCGGTCGAATGACTTCTTGACCGAGCAGCTTATACAACTAGATTCATCCATTCCTGTGATGTCAGAAGAGTCCGCACAGTCGGAGTTTAGTCAGCGAAAGGAGTGGAGGCGTTATTGGTGCTTAGACCCACTCGATGGCACGAAGGAGTTCATAAAGCGCAACGATCAGTTTACGATTAATTTGGCTTTAATGGAAGATGCAGAGCCGATAATTGGCCTCATACACGTTCCTGCTTCGGGCGATACGTTTTGGGCTGTTCGCGGAGAAGGTGCATTCAAGCACGATGGTTCAGTGAGTAGTCCGATTCGCGCCAATCACAAAAGGGATGGTTGGATCGCAGTGAGCAGCAGTTCGCATGGTTCGTCCGAAGAAGAGGAAGCGCTTCGTCATTTTCCGATAGCACAGTTTATCAAGGCGGGAAGCGCATTGAAGTTTTGCTACATCGCGTCCGGACTTGCCGATGTATATTTTCGTCATGGCCCCACAATGGAGTGGGATACAGCTGCAGGGCATGTGCTTGTTCAGGAGGCGGGAGCAAGTTTTAGATATATGATTTCAGATAGTCATCACTACAACAAACCAAGCTTATACAATCCTTCTTTTTTGGTTCACATTCGCCATGATGGAAATTAAAACTTATACGACTTATCTGCGTTTTCGGTATCCATTCAGAATTGCTCATGGCGAACGGTTGGGAACCGATGTCGTATTTGTGATGCTTGAATGGGATGGACTTGTTGGTTTTGGTGAGGCCACGTTGCCTCCATACTTGGGTGTAACTGCTCAACAAGTATTCGATGCGTTGAATCGACCCGGAATTGAGGAGGCCCTGTCATTAAATCTTCCCGATGATTGGTTTTCGGCTCTTCGACAAATCATACCGGATTTGATGCCTGCCTTAGCCGCGCTCGATATGGCTCGCTGGCAAATTCACGCCAAGATGAATTTGCAGCCTGTTTCTTTTCTCTTAGGCGCTCCGGCAAACGTAACATTGGTTCCACACACATACACGCTAGGCGTTTCGGATATCAAGGAGATGAAGAAGAAGCTAGACTTTGCAGAGTCTGAAGGCTTCAGCCTTTTTAAGCTCAAGTTGGATGGATTGAACGATCAGGAAGTGCTGCGTAGTTTCCGCGAACTTTCTGATGCACCTTTCGCCGTGGATGCCAATCAGGCTTGGAAGAATATCGACCAAGCATTCGAACTAATCGATTTTCTGGAGTCGCATGAATGCGTGTTAATTGAGCAACCCTTTCACAAGAATGATCGCGAGCTTTCCTATAAATTGCGGGAAAGAACCGGAATTCCGGTGATAGCTGATGAAGCATGCCAGCAATTCGGTGACCTACACGAGGTGTTTGATGCCTTTGATGGAGTGAATGTAAAACTTCAGAAGTGTGGAGGCATTACTCCGGCCTATCAGCAATTGAAGGAGCTGCAGCGTCGAGGGAAGAAGGCATTAATAGGTTGTATGAGTGAATCCAGCGTCGGATGCGATGCAGCAGAGGAACTTACATTCCTGTGTGATTGGGCTGATCTTGATGGATCTTATTTGAATGCGAACAACGAGGAGCTGTGCAGGCAGATTGGTTATTCCTCGTAAACGCGTTCGCTTACAAGCTGCTGGCCGTTGGATGCATATTGTGACGAATAAGTCAAATTCGAATTGATTTCTCGCGTTAAGGGTTGGTTACACCCTCGTTAAGGGTTCTTGAATAGTGACATGAATGTGAGGAATTGCTCCTCGAACTTCCGCAAATTTTCAAGATCAATTTTGTATTCTGCCTTTGCTCCGAAAATTCTGCCTTGAAGCAGTCCTGCGCGCTTCAACTCACGCATGTGTTGTTGAATGGTTGCTTGAGAAAGTTGGGGTACATCAATAGTTTCACCTCTGATGCTATAGCCTCTTTTAGCAATTTCTCTTAAAATAGCTATGCGTGCCGGATGCCCCACTGCACGTGAGAAATGCGCGATATCTTTTTCGAGGTCGTTATAAACGATTTTATCTTCCAAGGTGATCCACTGAGATTTTTACAAAAGTGAAATCCCATGGTTGCTACCACGTCAATAATGTGTTACTCTTTTATGAACAAAACACAACAACGTTGAATTAGAATTTCAGCAGTTTTTCGATAGCCGATCCTAGGTAGCGATTGGCAAGGAAGTTTTTCTCCAACTCGGCATTGAAAGGGATGGGAGTGTCCAAGCTTGCGCAGCGCACAACGGGTGCGTCGAGGTGCTCAAAGCAGTCTTCACCAATTCGCGCGGCAATTTCACCTCCGATACCACCGGTCAAAGAGTCTTCATGAAATACAATCACACGTCCTGTTTTCTTGACCGATGCGTAAATGGTTTCCATGTCGAGTGGAAGCAACGTGCGCAAATCAATCAAATCAGCTTGATAGTTGGGATGTTGCTGCAAATAGTCCAAAGCCCAGTGCACCCCCAATCCATACGTGACGATGGTGAATTGATTTCCGGTGCTTACGAGTTGAGCCTGTCCGAAGGGAATAGTATAAAAACCAGTAGGAACCTGTCCTGCTATGCTTCGATAAAGTCCTTTGTGTTCGAAGAAAATTACCGGGTTGGGGTCTTCAAAAGCTTGGCAAAGCAATCCTTTCGCATCGTAAGGAAATGCCGGATAAACCACCTTGAGTCCGGGAGTGTGGGCAAACCAAGCTTCGTTACTTTGGCTGTGAAACGGCCCGGCCGCCATACCCGCTCCAGTGGGCATGCGCACTACAACGTCTGCTTTTTCCTCCCAACGATAATGGAGTTTGGCCAAGTTATTTACGATTTGGTTGAATCCGCATGTGGCGAAATCAGCGAATTGCATTTCGACCATCGCTTTCCAGCCGCACATTGAAAGTCCGAGTCCGGTTCCAACTATAGCGGACTCACAAAGCGGAGTGTTGCGGACCCTGTCCTTACCGAATTCAGCCACAAATCCTTCAGTTACTTTGAATACTCCGCCGTAGTCTGCAATGTCTTGTCCCATGAGCACCAACTTCTCATGACGCTGCATACTGGAGCGAAGCCCGTCGCCTATGGCATCAATGAAGCGGCGCTCCGAGGTTTCATTATTGGCCGGCGCGATAGTGGCATTGTTGAAGGGGGCGTAGACGTCGCCAGTCTCCTTTTCAGTAAAAGGCTCAATGTCGGGTTCGGCATATGCAACTTTCAGTGCGTCATTGATTTGCTGTTTGAGTTCTGTTCTGATTTGACCTTCCGTTTCTTCATCAATAACACCCTTCTCAAATAGCCATGCTTCGTAATTGTCGACAGGATCTTTTTTCTCCCAATCTTGTATCAAACCATCGGGATAGTATTTGGTGCCACTAGCTTCCTCGTGCCCCCTCAATCGGAAAGTCATGAATTCCATGAGAATGGGTCTTGGGCGCTTTCTTATACTCTCTGCCGCCTTGCGAACGGCATTATATACTTCAATAATATTGTTGCCATCGACCTGTATGGCATCTTCCGCCGGCATGCCATATCCTATAGCTTTATCAATGAATTGAGCGCATCGGAATTGTTCTCGACTGGGTGTAGATAGTCCCCATGCGTTGTTTTCAATAGCGATAATAACGGGTAGATCCCATACAGTAGCTACGTTCAATGCTTCATGGAAATCTCCTTCACTTGCGCCGCCGTCGCCGCAGAATACAATGGTTGCTTTTTGCTGATTGCCAAGTTTGTTTGCGAGCGCTATACCATCTGCAATTCCCAGCTGCGGACCCAGATGTGAAATCATGCCTACTACTTTGTGTTTCTGTGTGCCGAAGTGAAACGAGCGGTCGCGTCCCTTGGTGAAACCTCTTTCTTTACCTTGAAACTGCATGAACAGTTGGTCAAGAGGGAGATTTCGGCCCGTGAATATGCCAAGGTTTCTGTGCATGGGTAAAATGTATTCGTCGGAATCCATTCCAAGGGCTACTCCAACTGAAATGGCTTCTTGTCCGAAGCTGCTAAACCATTTGGAAATTTTCCCGAGTCTCAGTTGACTGAGCATTTTTTCTTCAATAAGTCGAGGCAGTAGAATTGCGCGATACAGTCGAAGCAGTTCATCGTTGTTCAAGCCATGGTTCTTATTGAACTTCAGAACAGGTTTGCGTAGTGCGGGCATACAAAAAATTTGGCCGTGAAATTAGCGCATTTTCATGATTGTTTGCAGTTGGTTGCAATTCAGAATGTATGCACCTTGTATACCGATACTGTTAGATTTTAATCTAATTTTTTTTATTAAAATACAGCATATTATTCATTCTGAATTTTCTCAATATGACAAAAGTTGTCGTTTTTTTATTTGTGAACTTGCTGTGATGCATACTTTTGCGGTACAAATAATTATAGAATGGCAAAAGCAATTTACTTGGATCAAATTCGCAACAGAATGGATTCTATTCAAAAGGAGTATAATGCTCTTTCCGAAGCTTATCAGATATTGCAACGAGTAGGATCGTCGAGAGGCCGTAAGGCTAAAATCCCTACTCTTCAAGAGATGTTGGGAGCTGAGGTGAAAGTAAAAACAGGCAAACGCGGTCGCCCACCGGGAGCCAAGAACAAGCCGGGCGCAAAAAAGCCAGGTCCAAAGCCAATCGCTACAAAGCCTTCAGACGTAATGGTTGCTCCTGAATTAAAAGCGCCACCCAGTGCTAAGAAGCAAGTAATCAAGCCTGTTAAAGCGAAAACAGCTAAGCCTGTGAATGTTGTAAAAGCCCCAAAGCCAATGGATTTAAAACCCAAGAAATTGGTTGTTTCTTCTACAAAAAAGAGTTCGAAGCCTGCAGATAAGAATTCGGGCAAAAGAAATCGAATTCCTAATTTGGCTGAAAAAATTCAGGAAATAGTGGGTAAAAACGCTCGCTTCACTACGAATTCGGTAATCACAGACAAGCTCGCCGGTTTATATCCAGGGAAATCACGTTCCGATTTGGGTAAATATATTTCAGTGATTCTTGCTAATATGAAGTCTAGAAAGGAATTGGCAGTTGTTACCCAAGATTCTAATGGTAATAAAATGCGTTCCGGATTGTGGGGCCTACCAACTTGGTTTGAAGGTGCCAAACCGAAGGTAGAATTCTTGAAATAAGCATTAACAGGAGCCCGCAAGGGCTCTTTTTTTTACAATTTAATTTTGGATGAATAGTCCAACAGATTTATGGCAATTGAAAAAGAGTTCGTTCTCTCATTGAGTCAAATAGTATCGGGGGGAGGTATACAGACCGCCGTAGAATCTTCTATGGCCAAAGGACAGCTTCTTAGAGGATTTCGGGTCCTAAGAAAGTCGATTGATGCAAGAGGCCGAGAAATTAAAGTCCTATATAAGGTCGCTATTTACCCTGCCGGAGAGTCAATCCCACCGGCATATCGCGAACGAGAATTTTGTCAGATTGGCCAATATTCCAAAACGATTTTAGTAATTGGTGCAGGGCCGGCGGGTCTGTTTGCAGCCTTGAAGTGTTTGGAGTTGGGAATAAAGCCCGTCGTAATTGAACGCGGCAAGGATGCGCGTGCACGTCGGCGCGATTTGGTTTCCATACATCGAGAACATCGGGTGAATCCGGATTCTAATTACTGCTTCGGCGAAGGCGGAGCGGGCACCTATTCCGATGGAAAGTTGTATACACGAAGCACGAAAAGAGGGGATGTGCGCTCGATTCTTGAAACCTTGGTTCAGTTTGGTGCGTCAGAGGATATATTGGCAGACGCACATCCTCATATTGGAACCAACAAACTCCCGGGTATTATTGAGGCAATGCGCAATCGAATCCGTGCAATGGGAGGCGAGGTTCATTTCGACACGAGAATGACAGACCTAACACACAATGGAGAAGAGGTCGAGTCAATTACGCTTTCAAGTGGCATTGTACTGAAAGCGGACGCTTATATTTTAGCAACCGGTCACAGCGCAAGAGATGTATTCGAGTTATTGCATGGCCGGAACATTCGCATCGAATTCAAACCTTTTGCAGTAGGTGTGCGTGCTGAGCACCCCCAGTCATTGGTGGATGCAGCACAATACCATTGCGCTTCCAGGCCGTCAGAATTGCCTGCGGCTAGCTATAGCTTGGTTCATCAGGTGGGCGGCGTTGGAGTATACTCGTTCTGCATGTGTCCGGGGGGAATCATAGCGCCTTGTGCCACGGAACAAGAAGAAATTGTGACCAATGGCTGGTCGCCGAGTAAGCGAAATAATCCATTTGCGAATAGTGGTATTGTGGTTCCCGTTTCTTGGGACGAGATGGGAGACTTGCAGCGCTTTGGTCCGCTGGCTGGAATACATTATCAGCGGGCCATCGAGCGCGCCTGCTGGCTTGCCGGTGGCGGCACTCAAGCGGCCCCGGCGCAGCGGTTGGTCGACTTTATTGAAAAAAGAAGGTCAACGAATATTGGGCAAACGTCTTATCAACCTGGAGTGGTTGCATCCGATCTTAATGGTTTATTACCCGAATGGGTTTCATCCCGATTGCGACCGGGTTTTGAGGCATTCGGTAAGAAAATGAAAGGCTACGTTTCGGATGCTGCCATGCTGGTGGCGCCGGAAACAAGAACATCATCGCCTGTTCGTATCCCAAGGCATTCTGATTTGTTACATCATGTCGATTTATGCAACCTCTACCCTTGCGCGGAAGGTGCCGGTTATGCAGGAGGAATAGTAAGTGCGGCCATGGATGGAGAGCGAGTTGTAATGGCAGCATTTCAAAGGCTTAGTGCAAAATAGGCAGGCATTTTTTTGGTTAATTGCTCCGGAACCAAACAAATTGTTCTATTTTTACGTTCAAGGAGAACTTTTGGGATTATGTTAAACGGAACACTGAAATACTTTCTGCTGTGTTGTGCTGCTTTGATATGTCAGGCAGCGCTTTCCCAAAACGATATCGCCCACGTGTTCGGGCAATTAAAAGATCAAATCACCAAGAAGAAGCTCGAGGGAGTGACCGTTCAGGTTTTTAAGGACGGAATGGTCTACGATTCATACAACGCGGGTACCACAGGAAAGTATGATTTCAAATTACCGTTGGGTTTTACCTATGACATAAAATTTTCGAAGGGCGGTGATTACTTGGCAAAAGTGATTCGTATTGATACACGTAACATTCCTGAAGAGGATCGCTATGGTGGTTTTGACATGAATGTAGACGGAACCCTCTTCCCGTATCGTCAGGGATTCAATACTGAATTATTGCGCGAGCCTTTGGCAAAAGCAACCTATAATCCTTCTGAGGACGGACTTTCATTTGATTTTGCATACAGCGAACAAAGGGCTAAGGAAATCGATACTGAGTTCAAAAGGTTGGATGATATCGAGAAAAATCTTGCGAAACTGAAGGCTGATTTTGAAAAGTTCATTAAGGATGGCGATCAAAAGATGCTGGAGAAAAAGTATGCCGATGCCATTACTAACTACCGTGGTGCATTGGGTATTTTTCCGGATGACCCAACCGCTAAGTCAAAGTTAGCTGAGGCACAAGCAAAACTGGATGAGGAAAACGCCAACAAGGATGTGGAGGCGCGCTACAAAAAGCTCATCGAGGAAGGCGATGTATTTTTTGAGCAAAAGAAGTATACCGAAGCGCGCGATCGATTTACGAAGGCCAAGGATTTAAAAAATCAGGCCTATGAAAAGGAAATGCTTCACAAGATTGATCTTGCCATAGCAGATGGTCAGAATAGAGGCATCTACAATGCGATGATAGAAGATGCTGATAAGAAGTTCACGAATAAGGATTACGCGGTTTCAATCGAGAAGTATAAGGAAGCTTCCAAGTTGTTCCCCACGGAAAGTTATCCGAAGGATCAAATTCTAAAGGCAGAGTCTGCATTGAAGGACATGCTTGCTTACGAGGCAGATCGCATGCGTCTTGAGAAGGAATATCAGGATAAGCTCGCCTTGGGGGCCCGCAGTCAGGATGAAGACAAGCTTGAGCAAGCCCTTATGCATTATCGAGCAGCTTCAGAATTGAAACCTTCTGAGCAGTTTCCGAAAGAAAAGATAACCGAACTCGAAGGACTCATTGAGCAGCGTAGAGTTCAACAGGACTTAGACAATGCCAGTGCAGCAGAAAATGCTGAGAAGGAGCGAATAGAGAAGGAGTATCAAGAGATTATAGCAGTTGCCGACGGTTTGTTTACGGATAAGAAATTACCGGAGGCTCGCGAGCGATATGAGGCATCGTTGCTCGTTAAACCGGAAGCGCAGTATCCCAAATCGAAAATTGAAACGATCGATTTGTTGATAGCCCAAATGGCACAAAACGAAGCGAGCGCAATGCAGGCAATGGCAGATTCATTGGCTGCAATTGCGGATGCTGAGCGCTTGGCCGATGAGCAGCGTCTTGCTGATTTGTTGGAGCAAGAACGGTTGGATCAGGAACGGAAGCGACGCGAATTGGAGGAGGCCCGCTTGGCGGCTGAAGCGAAACTAGCTGCCAAGAAGCGAAAGTGGGATAGCGATGTGAACGTTGAGGCAGAAGGCCAGGTGGAGCGTTACTACCGTGAAGCAGCCGAAAAGGAATACGCCAATAAGGTCCGAGTGTCGCAACAGCAAGTGTTGGATTATGTTGCGTTTTTCGAGCAGAAGGATAAGGATAGCGACGTACTCGTTTCAATGAACAGAGAGAGGATGCGCGACCAGTTTGAAACGCAAACGGAGTTAATGAATATTGGTGCGAGTATTCAAAGCGCTGCTATTGCTGACAATGATCGCAAGAAAAAGGATACAGGTAAGGAGCAGAATGAAGCACAAAAGCGCGCAGATCTCCGTATTCGCGACAACAATGAGAACGCTGAGAAGCAGCGAGAGATACAGGCGTCGGTTCAACAGAATGATCGTTACAGAAAGCAGAATGTAGAAAAGAGTCAACAATTGCGCGAGCGCACCAGTGCGCAAACTGAACAGTATGAAAGCAAGGGCGACACGCAGCGCGCGGAAAATGGAATGAAGACTCAGCTCGCACGCGACAAGCAACAATCGGTAGGTGACACCGGCGAGCAGCGAAGGAAGCAAAAGGCATCGCAAGTTGAGTATGCCAAGAAGGAGGTTGAAATTCAATCGCGTGATGACAAGCAAGGAGCTGATCAGCGTATTACCAATACGCAGTTGAAAATTGATCAGAAGAAGGATGAGGCGGAAGCATTTACAGAGGGTAAGGAAATCAAGGCGCGCGAAAATGCGATGGAAATTGAGCGCCAAAAGAGAGATGTTGAATTTGCGGAGCGTGAACGTGAGAGTAAATCTTCTAATGAGCGCTATGAGGCTCGGAAGGATGCGTTCGAAAAGAATGCAGGCCAGCAGCGAAGCGAAGAGGAATACAAAGCAGTCCCCGGTACCGAAACGTTGAAGCAAGGTGTTACTGAAAACTCGTACAAGTTGGGTAACAAGATGGTAACCGAGCGCTTGGTGAAAATTGGAAATAAGGTCGAAAAGTATAAGAAGGTTGTTTCTAAGACGGCTATTTATTTTTTCCGCAACGGCCAAAGCATTACCGAAGAAACATGGAAGCAGGCCACATTGGTTGAGCCCGATTGAGTATGTCGAAACGAATCATTATTATCAACGGTCCCAACCTTAACCTACTCGGTAAACGAGAGCCGGAGGTATACGGCAATCAGGATTTCGAAAGCTATCTCGCTGTTCTAATTAAGATTTACAGCGAGGTTCGCCTGGAGTATTACCAGAGCAATGTGGAAGGAGAGCTCATCAATAAGTTGCACGAGGTTGGCTTCGCCTATGATGCTATTATTCTCAATCCGGGCGGATATACGCACACGAGTGTTGCTTTGGCAGACGCTATTTCGGCCATATCGACACCGGTTGTTGAAGTTCATATTAGCAACCTGTATGCACGCGAGGAGTTTCGTCATACGTCGTTAACAGGGGCACAATGTGTAGGAGTAATTAGCGGTTTCGGACTGCGAGGCTATGAAATGGCCTTGGAATATGCAGTCGATATGCGTTAGCCTTTCTTGTATTCACGCATTGCGCTTTCCATTACACGCAAGAGAAGTTCAGCATCGTGCAGTGAAAGTTGTTTTCCCAATTGAATGCGTCGACCGGAATAACTGAAGCCAACGCGTTCTCCGCCGATAATCCAAAAAGAGTCGTCCAGAAAAGCTAAAAATGATGTGGACTCTCGTTTGATTAAACCGGGTTTAAAGATGTTCTGATGTTGGAATAGTTCTTTCTTTCCCCGGGGTCCGAATGCATTGCGAATACTTACACCCTCTTTGCTGATGCGAATCATTTCCTTACCGATGATACGCCAGAGAAACACTTTCGTAATTCGGATAAAGAAAAACAACCAAAGGGAACAGCTAATAATGAAAAAGATTTGCTCCGACTGGCTGTTAGCATTGAAAGCGTAGTATAAAAAAACTCCGCCGCAGTATGTCCAAGCCATTAACCAAAAGAGGAGCATGGCTTCCTGCCAACGCTCTATTTTTTGATTGATTTCGATATTTATCGCATCCTTCTCGCGCATTACACGAATGCGTTTACCGATGAATTTTGGTTCGGTTTGATTCATGACCTATCTAGTACCGATTGATACAATTTTTCATATAAGGGTAAAATTTTATCGATGGCAAAGTCTTTTGCGCGTCGCTTTGCCTGCGTTTTGAATTTGGCCAATCTTGCGGAATCCTCTAGCAAATAAATACAGTTTTTTACCATGTCATCGATGTCACCTACATCGCTCATCATGCCTGTTACACCGTGGCGATTGACTTCGGGAAGCCCCCCTGTATTGGTTGAAATAACTGGCAGTCCGGAGGCCATTGCTTCCAGTGCAGCCAAACCAAAGCTTTCCGATTCGGATGGAAGAATGAACAAATCGCCTATGCTTAATAATTCTTGCGGATGCTTTAAGTTACCTACGAAGGTCACATGTTCGCTGATGTTGAGTTCGCGGCATTTTTGTTCGGCACGTGATCTTTCGGGACCATCTCCCAAAAGAATCAGCTTGGACGCGACAACAGGTTGCACACACGCAAATACTTCAATGATATCGATTATACGCTTTACCGGTCTGAAGTTGGACATGTGTATGATGATACGCTCGCTATCATTTGCGTATTCACGTCTGAGTTCAGGTGAACTTTCTGCAGCCTCATGTTCTGCGTTCAGGAAGTTGGGAATGACCTCAATTTCTTGATTGATTCCAAACAGTTTGTAGGTATCGTTTTTCAAACTTTGTGATACGGCAGTAACTGCGTCACTCTTGTTAATCGCGAATGAGATGACAGGCTCAAAGGAGGCATCTTTTCCAAGCAGCGTGATATCGGTTCCGTGCAAGGTTGTTATTACAGGGAGTTTGATTCCTTCTTCCGCCAAAACCATCTTCGCAGTGATAGCCGCCGAAGCATGTGGAATGGCGTAATGCACGTGCATCAAATCGAGATTTTCATATTTAACCACATCCACCATTTTGCTTGCCAGTACCGATTCGTAAGGCGGATAATAGAATAGTGGGTAATCGCTCACGCTTACTTCATGATAGCGAATACGTTTATGAGCAGCGCCAAGTCGCACCGGTTGAGAGTAAGTGATGAAATGGATTTCATGACCTTGATCGGCCAAAGCCTTCCCAAGTTCTGTTGCTACCACTCCACTTCCTCCGTAGGTGGGATAGCAAACAATTCCGATTTTAAGCATTCGTTGCATTGTAGGCAAAAGTATAATAAACAATTGGCTCGCTGCATGAGTTCAGATACATGAACGAAGTGTGATGACAAGATGAAGGAATTGTTGGCTGCTATTTCACCTCGATTCGGTTCATAACTCGCACTTTTTGAATGTCGAGTTGAGTATGATTCGGGTACTTTCGATTCGTGCTGTTGAGCAGTTGAGCAAGTTGATCGATGAATCAAGAAAACAATTAAAACCTAAACAACTTTACCAGTATGGCAGTAGCTAAGAAATCAAGCGCAGCAAGTCGCAAACAGTCCATGGCGAAATCAGCTAAAGGGACAACTCTCATCAAAAATCAGAGCCAATTCCAAACTTCGAAAATTCACAAGATCTATGTAATCGACACCTCGGTGTTGCTTCATGATCATAATTGCATTCACAGTTTTGAGGATAACCGTATTGCAATTCCAATTACGGTATTGGAGGAGTTGGATAAGTTTAAAGTCGGCAATGAAATGAAAAATTTTGAGGCCCGTGAGTGCATTCGAATCATAGATCGTTTATCGGAGGAACAATCGTTGCAAGATTGGATTCCATTGGAGAATGGTTTGGGTGGTACCATGCGAATCATTCTAAACGCGTCGGATGACTCTGCCAAGAATGCTGAATCCATATTTGAGTCGCGCAAGAACGATCATAAAATACTGAATGCTGCGCTGAAGCTTCAAGAAGATGAACCTGCGTGCCGTGTTGTTTTGGTAACGAAGGATATTAACTTACGATTGAAGGCGAAGGCGCTTAATTTGCCGGCCGAAGATTTCAAGACCGGTAAGGTGAAGGATGCCATGATCATGTATAGCGGAAAGTCAACCATCGAGGGCCTCGATTCGGAAGTGATCAGGAAGTTGTATCAAGAGGGACGCTCTATAGAGACCGAAGTTTTGGGTAAAGAGAAGCAGAATAATCACTTCTACATTTTGAAGAATTGCACCTCCTCTGCTCTTGCATATTTTAGTTCGAAGACTCAAGAAATTGAACGTGTAGATAAAGTTTATGCTTATGGCATTAAGCCTAAGAATGCTGAGCAGGCTTTTGCCATGCATGCTATCTTGAATCCGAATGTGAAGCTGGTAACTATATCAGGCGTTGCGGGTACCGGTAAAACATTGCTTGCATTGGCTGGTGCATTGGAGATGAAGAATCAGTATGATCAGATTTATTTGGCTCGTCCCATTGTGCCTTTGAGCAATAAGGAAATCGGATTTCTACCCGGTGACGCTGAAGAGAAAGTGAATCCGTATATGCAGCCTCTATGGGATAATTTGAGTTTTATCAAGAATCAGTTCTCCGATAATGAAAAGAAACGAAAGATCATTGATGAGCTTCAGGCTCAAGGCAAGATAACAATTTGTCCTCTAGCCTTCATTCGTGGTCGCAGTTTGTCGAATTGCGTTTTCATCGTTGATGAGGCACAAAACCTTACACCACATGAAGTGAAAACGATTATCACGCGCGCAGGTGAAAACACAAAGGTGATATTGACTGGCGACGTGCGTCAAATAGATACACCCTATCTAGACGAACAAAGCAATGGCATGTCTTACGTGATAGAGCGTTTGAAGGGTCAGGATCTATATTGCCACGTAACACTCGAGCGAGGTGAACGCAGTGATTTGGCTAATTTGGCCAATGAGTTGCTATAACTCCTTGTTTGTTTTGCTCCAAAGCCAGGGCTTCCAGATTTTGGAGTTTTGTTTCCAAAAAAGCAGAACGAGATAGGCGAAAATAGGAGAACCGAATGTCAGAAATGACAGGTAGATAAAGCTCAAGCGAACCTTGCGGGTCTTCACGCCCATATAGTCGGCAATGCCGGCACAAATGCCGAATAGCTGTTTTTCAAGCAAGCTATGAATGCGTTTCATGGGTTGGTGTGTTTAGCAAAGAAATGCCTATTGGGCATTCTATGCATCTTTCTTGGGAGCAATATACGCTATATAGTTGTATCAGCGCCTGCGAGTCGCCGGCGTCGTCACTCTTTATCCCTAGTTTGTTCCAGTTGCGAATCACTTGGTTTTGTTCCGAGGGTATGCTGTGAAGAAGATCCAGCGCATCTGTCATCACAGTTACGTTGTTGTGATATTTCCCATGCGCAAATCGCAGTCTGGCAGCAACGTTTATAATGAGTTGTTCGGTTGACATTTTTCCCATTGAAGTTTGAAGAGGCTTTTTTCTTCGAATCCCAAATTGCTTGTGTGTTTCCCAGTAGGGGTGCGTCTGCGCAGCGAACAATGTTCCCAATTCAGGCTCTTGCAAATTCAAAAGTGATGACGCTAATTGGCAGGTTCGACTAAGCACGCTGGCCAACTGAGCGATGCGCAGCATGGGGCTGTTGGAAGGACGCACTTTTCCAAAGTTCCAAATTGACTTCGAAAGAGGTGTAAGGTCATGTTTTAATTTCAGTATTGAGTATTCATCGCGAAGGCGCATACCGTAGTCATCGAGCATTTCTCCTTGCAGCATTCCTGCCTGTCCAAACAAAAGGGCTTCCAATTGCAGTGGGTCGCTGCTATGACGAAGAATGATTGAATAGGGAATAGAATTGGCAAGCATTTCCATTGGTAAACTATTTGACTTAAAACCGAATGCTTTGCACAGTTCAACGAAGGCTACCTGAGACCAGTTTCCGCCAGTGCGTTCAAGAGTCTTGAATAGATATTCGACGCGATCTTGAAGTCGCTCAATGAGCAACCTGTCGATGGCCATGCACCAATATGCGCGCTCAGCTTTATGTATCGCCGATTCGCATGGAATCCAACGATAGTTGTTGAGCCATTCCTGATGTGCCTCCCAAATGTTCCAGTCGAGGCATTGCGACAAATCAAGTACCTGCAAGTCGCCTGGATTATGTAAATAGATGGATGTGTCGTTGAAGAGCACAACGTGAAGAATTACGTTCTTGTAATTGTCGTCGCTTTGATGGTTGTGTTTATACCAGTCGGATGCTCGAATGTGTATTTCCACATTGCCCCACCAAATCGTATCACCCATACGGATGCGCGCATTCATAAAGTCGGGGCCGGCATTGTGATTGTGCAAACCCGCGTGAAGGATTTCAATTTCTTGCCCGGTAACGGTTGTTAGACTCTTCGAATTAAACCAACCAAACTTCCAAACATGGTGAAGAAATTTCTCGCTCAGTTTTGGTTGGATTGTTGGGGCAGTGAATGAAGTTGTTTCCATGATTCGAATGCAGTTGGGTGAAGGGATTCCGCATGCGCGAATTGATGCATTTGTCCGTTTATGCTTGTCTATTGTTTATTCCATCAGAGCATGTTATATGCGGTAAACGATGGCTATACTTCCGAAGGCCGTGTTTTTTCAAAGAAAAATGCGAGTTGGAAAAGAATACTATTCCTATGACAAGTTGATCGCTAAACTGGCGGTGCAGTGTTGAAGGGTTTGGGTATTTGTTGATTTGCTATTTTATTTAATTTTAGAGCATGAGAATTCTTTCTATCACCATGCTGTTACTCGTCATTTTTGGTTTTCTGAGCAATCCTGTCAGAAGCCAAAGTGCCGATACAACCGTTGTGCAAACGTTTACGTGGCAAGCTCAGAACAATCCTGCGGCAGCTTACGACTCACCTGGTCGACGTTGGTTCGATTTTCCATCCAGCAACAACGGTGTAGATTATCAGAAGATACTCATGTACTATAATCTGAAGTGCTTCGAAGATGGAACAGCCGGAAACCTGGGATTCCCTTGTGGTGAGTGGGATTATTTGACTTACACTTATCTGTATGATCATACAGGAGTGATTGACAGCGCGCAGGCGAGCCATCCGCTTTACTTCGTAAACAATGCGGATTTTGATTCGGTTGATTTGACATCGCAACCAATTGTAATTACACGCGAATACAATCAAAGCATTCGCGTGATGGATGCCGTTGTTGATGAAACTGTGTTTTCAATAGGCAGTGATCCAGCATCGATTGCTACGCCTTCCGCAATTGGAACGTCGGCACAATCCGTTTTTCTTTATCGGTCATCGGAATTGATAGCTGCCGGAATGAATCAAGATGATGTGCTTTCTCGACTTGCACTTGCATTCGCGAATGCACCGAATGCGGTGACGTTTTTCAAGGTAGAGTTTTCAATGACCACTGATACTATGGCTTCCGAGGCGCTCATGTCGAATGCGTTTGTAACCGTCTATGATGCCAATCTAGCTCTTTCAGCTAACGGTTGGAGCGATTATAACCTGCTCAACGAATGGCAATGGGACGGAGCATCATCGCTCGTTGTTCGTGTAAGTTGGTCGAACGTTGAATCAACAATCGATGCGGCATGGCAAACCGAAGAAACGACATTTCCATCAGCATTGCATTACGATGGAACTGATCGCTACATGAGCATGGATTGGCAAGATGAAGTGAAGGTACCCAAGGAAGCGTTTGAGGAGGTGAGCAACGAGGTTACCATCATGTTGTGGCAATATGGTGATCCGAATATTCAACCACAGAACGGAACCATCTTCGAAGGTGTGAATTCGCTCAATCAACGGGTATTGAACGTTCACCTGCCCTGGAGTAATTCGAATGTTTATTGGGATGCCGGATACGACGGAGGATACGACCGCATTAATAAACTTGCGACTAACCAAGATTTTGAAGGGCGATGGAATCACTGGGCATTCACGAAAAACTGCACGAGTGGTGAAATGAAAATTTTCTTGAACGGTGTGCTGTGGCATTCGGGAACTAATCTCGATAATGTAATGCTCGACATTCAGCGTTTTAGCATTGGCGGAGCAACGAGTTGGTCGAATTTCTATAATGGAAGTGTGGATGAATTTGCTGTGTTCAATGTCGCGCTGGATGAGTCCACGATTGCGGCATGGCTTGGCAAGGATCTTAATTCGGAGCATCCTTATTGGTCGAATTTGCAGGTCTACTATTCGTTCAACGAAGAGGATGGTGAGCTCGTACTCGATGGCAGTGGCCATGGACGTGATGCATGGGTTCACGGCAATGCAGACCGAATTTCCTACAGTGGAAATGAGCGCTGGCGCAATGCGCGCATCGACTATACGCGACCTATTTTGCAATTGAAAATGGGGCAGTATGTAAGCCATTTGGAAACGATTTCGAATGCAGTACAAGAGTTCTTGCCACCGGTCTCTATTGTTGAATTCGGTTCATCAGATTACAATGTTGTTCCTCTTTCAATAGAGTATGGCTGGCTGGCTGATTTTTCGTTTACGATTACGGCATCAGGCGATACCATAAACGAACTTTCGATTCCAACGGAATACACGCTGAACAATTCCGATTTCACTTATTGGCAGCGCCCTTTTGAAGTTATCGATCGCTATGAATTGAATCGTTTCATAACCATGTATGGAATCCAGCTCGACTTGGGTTCAGATGGTTGGACGTGGGTGGTTGACGTCACGGATTGGGCGCCGCTACTGCGCGATTCGGTGGAGTTGGAGTCAGGCAATTGGCAGGAGCTGCTTGATATGAAGTTCTTGTTTATTGAAGGCACACCGGCACGTGAAGTGAAGCGCGTTGAGCGTCTTTGGGACACCAATCAAGGGCTGAGTAATTTCGATAATGCGGTTACGTCAAAAACGGTGAATAAGCAAGATGGAGAGGAGTCGTGGAAGTTGCTCACAACGAATACGGGGCATCAGTTCGATAACCCGCCCAACTGTGCTGAGTTCTGCAGCAATCAGCAAAGTGTAAAGGTGAATGGACAGGAGCATTGGTCATGGGATATAATGCAGGAATGTGCAGATAACCCGCTATATCCCCAAGGAGGTACGTGGATTTTCGATCGAGCGGGCTGGTGTCCCGGGATGAATTCGACAACCAAGGAATTTGAGTTGACACCCTTTGCGGCGAATGCAGATTCATTTTCTGTTGACTACGATATTACCTACAATGATTACGGTAACTATGTATTTTTCGGGACCCTTGTGGGCTATGGTGCAATCAATCATGCCCATGATCCGGAAATCGACATGATCACAGCTCCGAGCGATTGGAAGATACACTCACGCTGGAATCCTATTTGTGATAACCCACGTTTCGTTTTGCGCAATTTAGGTTCTCAACCACTGACGCATGTGGTAATTCAATATGGAGTCATAGGCGGTGCAGAGGAACAAATGGAATGGACAGGTAATCTGGATTTCAATGAGCGAGAAGAAATTGAGCTGACCTATTCCGACCCCACATTGTGGAGTGGCGATGACGCGGCAACGCTGCGCTTTTATATTCGACTTGCCTCTAGCAATGACGGTACAGATGATAACCAGACCAACAATTACGCGGAGTCGGTGTTTCAGCGACCACCAACCTATTCCTACACCAATCTGGATGACAATCGTCTTATCATTATTCTGCGCACGAATAATGCGCCTTGGGAATCGTCGTATGTGCTCTACAATCAGTGGGACGAGGTTGTTTATGAGCGCAACGATTTCGCAGAAGCGGCAACCATCTACAGGGATACTATTCAACTGAATTCCGGATGTTACACCTTCCACTTGAAGGACAGTGATGATGATGGATTGGATTTCTTTGCCAACAGCGATGGCTCAGGATATTGTAAGTTGGATCGTGTAAGCGGTTTTGACTTCGAGAGTTTCGAGCGCGATTTTGGGAAGGAGATTATTCATCGATTCCGATTCGAAACGAATTTGCAGACCAGTGTCACTGAGTTGCCCGGGCATCGCGTGCGTGTATATCCAAATCCGGCGGAGAATTTCGTATACGTTGATGCCATGGGCTTTGACAGGAACCTGACGTATTCCATATTCGATAGTTTTGGTCGTAGATTGGAAACGAGGTTGATAAGTAGAAGAAGTGACACGGAAACTTTTGAATTTTCAATAGCTACATTGGCAAAAGGTATTTACTTTGTCGAAATTTCCGACGGTATGCATCGTGGAACCATGCGATTGATTAAATCGTAATTGAAATGCCTCAAGCACTAAGAGATCACATCAAGAGTTATATACCGCTTTCGAACATCGAGTTCGAGGCGATATATCGCGTCATGAGGCGAGAGACATATAAGAAACGTGAATCGCTTGTTCGATCGGGTGAGAGCTGCGAGCATTTCTACTTTGTATTGTCGGGCAGTCTTCGGACCTTCACAACCGACGAACGAGGTCATGAACACATCTTCCACCTGGCATTTGAAAATTGGTGGGCATCCGACTTGTTTAGTTTCATTACAGGAGATACGGCGTTCTTCAGCATAGAAGCGCTGCAGGACACTGAGGTGCTTTCCATTCACCGCGATGATTACGAAGTGTTGCTAAGTCAGCATCCGAAGTTTGAGCGTTTCTTTCGATTGTTGATGCAAAACGCTTATGTGGCCTCGCAAAAACGTACGATGGACATTATGTCGTTGAGCGCGGAGAAACGTTATCTGCAATTGGTACAGCGTTATCCGCAAATGGAGATGCGCGTAGCTCAGCATCACATTGCCTCTTTTCTGGGTATAACCCCGGAGGCTTTGAGTCGCATAAAGCGCGGCCTAATCGAGAAAAGGAAAACGGCCCAATAATTGGTTTCGCCGCAGTCGGTCATTTCCGGTGCACACTTTGAGCTTTTCTGATATTGGCTTATTTTCGTCACCTGTAAATAGACCGATTCCATAAAGAAACCTATATGAAAAGAGTAATCTCCGTTCTTGCTACTTCGGTATTTATGCTGATAGCTGTCGTAAGTTGGGCACAACCGACTAAAAAAGCTGACGAACAATTTGACAGAGCTGCTTATTATGAAGCAACCAAGCTTTATATCAAGGCTGAGCCGGTAGCCAAGTCGCTCGATGACAAAGCCCGCATCTTCTATCGTTTGGGCGAATGTTATCGATTGGTGGCAGACCCACAACAAAGTCTGCAGTGGTATGAAAAGGCAATTGTCGCCCAGTATTATAAAATTGACCCAGAAGTTTATTTTGGATATGGAATGAGTCTTTTGGAGTTGAGTCGATGGGATGATGCTGTAACTCAATTCAACAAGTACAGTGCAAAGGGAGGAGACAAATCGAAGGCTGCTACAGCAATTAAATCGGCTCAAGACGCTGCCTCGAAGAAGGCAACAAAAACGCGCATTACAGTTTCGAACGTAGTGGAGTTGAACTCAGAATTTTTCGATTATGGACTTGTTTTCTCAGGCCCAAGTCAAGTGGTTTTGTCTTCTGCTCGCCCTTCCAGTGCGGGCTCTTATAAGGACCCAATTACAGGAGAGAGCTTTATGGATTTGTTCATTGCTGAGATGGATAAGAAAGGGAAGTTCAGTGTGCCAGCGCCTCTTCCCGGTGTTGTAAATACAATGGGTAATGAAGGAGCTGCCTGCTTCAATAAGGATTACTCTGACATCCTCTACACCTCTTGCCGCTACGAAAGCGCGAAGGCATATTTCGCATGCGATATTGCTCGTGCAACACGCAATGATGTCGGCAAGTTTTTGGAAGTAACCAATCTGAATATCGTTGATCGTAATTCGGATGACTCAACGGTTGTTGGTCAGCCATTTTTGACGTCGGATGGTAAATACTTGCTGTTCGCATCAAACATGGCCGGTGGTAAGGGTGGTAAAGACATATGGTACATCAACTACGACCGTAATTCTTCGTCGTGGTCGAAGCCAATGAACCTGTCAGCTGCTAACTCAAAGGGCGACGACATGTTTCCTGTTATTGGTCCAGATGGAACGTTGTATTTCTCATCCAATGGCTGGGGTGGTTTAGGAGGCTTGGATGTTTTCAAGGCTGCCAAGTCAGGCGATATGATGTTTGAAGCTCCTGTGGCAGTTGATTACCCGCTGAACTCTTCTTCAAATGATTTTGCGTTGGTTATCGATCCGAAAAAGGAAGGTGATAAGACATTTTCCGGCTATATCACTTCCGATCGTCCTGGAGGCAAGGGCAAGGATGATATCTACCGATTCGTAGAGGCTGGTATGGACTTTTCATTGGTTGGAACGGTGTACGATAAGGATAGCGGTGCACCAATTGCCGGTGCTGATATTTCGCTTGTAGGGTCAAGTAATTCAGGAGATCCCGTGAATTTGAAAGTGAGCACAGATGCCAACGGAGGTTTCAGTTTCGACAAAACAAAAATATCTTCGAATTATACCTATACACTCGATGTTCAAAAGGAGAAGTACATAGGCACAGCAGATCGTCTTTCAACGGTTGGCTTGAACGCTTCAACCAACTTTGCGCGTGAGTATTTCATTATTCCGATTCCTGACCCGACGTCGCGTCAGGGTGGTATTGAAATGCCAGAGGTGCGTTACGACTATGCCAAGATTTCGTTGCAGATAAATGCGGAAGTGAATTCAAAAGACTCGCTCAATTATTTGTTCGACATTATGAAGAACAACCCGAAGTTGGTTGTTCAATTGGAAGCGCATACAGATGCTCGTGGAGCAGACAAGGATAACCAGATGCTTTCACAGGCTCGTGCGCAGGCATGCGTAGATTATCTGGTGAAGGAAAAGGGAGTTGATCCAAATAGAATTAAGGCTGTAGGTAAGGGAGAAACAGAGCCTCGTATTTTGAGACGAGACATGGCAGGTTTTAAGAAGGGAGAGGAGTTGACAGAAGCTTACATCAACAAATTAGCAAGCAAAGAACAGCAAGAGGCTGCCCATCAGTTGAATCGTCGCACGGTATTCCGTGTGTTGAGCAACGACTTCGTGCCAAGCAAATAGCTGGATTGAATAACATGTAGGGGCGAACCATGCGGTTCGCCTCTTTTATTTTTTAGAGATGAACGATTCACGATATACCAGACGCGGTGTTTCTGCACAGAAGGAAGATGTGCACGCCGCAATTCGGACATTGGACAAGGGATTGTATCCCAAAGCATTCTGCAAAATCGTACCTGACTATTTATCGGGGAGCGATGAGCATTGTTTGGTAATGCATGCCGATGGTGCGGGCACAAAATCATCGCTGGCCTATGTTTATTGGAAGGAAACCGGTGATTTAAGCGTTTGGAAGGGGATTGCACAAGACGCGCTCATTATGAACTTGGACGATTTGATGTGTGTGGGGGTTACCGACAATATCTTATTGAGCAGTACCATCGGACGCAATAAGGGATTAATACCTGCTGAAGTGGTGAGTGCAATCATAAATGGAACGCAGGAGTTGGCTGATGAGCTCACTGAAATGGGCGTTCGCGTTACGGTTACAGGAGGTGAGACAGCGGATGTAGGTGATTTGGTGCGGACAGTGATAGTCGACTCAACCGTTGTCGCGCGCATACGTCGTGATGAGGTGATAGAGAATTCGAAAATTGCAGCAGGTGACGTTATTGTGGGATTTGCTTCGTTTGGTCAGTCAACCTATGAAGGAGAGTACAACGGTGGAATGGGTAGCAACGGATTGACAAGTGCCCGTCACGATGTGTTCTATAATACGCTGGCAGAAAGGTATCCTGAAAGTTATGATCCGTCGGTGCCGTCCGACTTGGTTTACAGTGGTTCATATTCATTAACGGATTTAGTAGAGGACACGCCGGTGAATGCAGGGCGTTTGGTTCTTTCACCAACGCGCACCTATTTGCCCGTGGCTGCAGCAATTCTAAGTGAGCTGCGATCGAAAGTTCATGGCATGGTGCATTGCAGTGGTGGAGGACAGACGAAAGTGCTTCACTTCACAGAAAATGTGCATGTGTTAAAGGATAACCTATTTGCGACCCCTCCGTTGTTTCGAATGATACAAGAAGAGTCAAAAACAGCGTGGCAGGAAATGTATCGCGTGTTTAATATGGGGCATCGCTTGGAGATTTACACCGATGCTGAAAGCGCGAATCGCATGATTGAGATTGCGCGTAGTTTTCATATTGACGCACAAATTGTTGGGCGTGTAGAAGCATCGGCCAACAAGTCGCTGACTATTCGAAGCGAGCACGGAGAGTTTATTTACGAATCATAGAAGAGTAGAATATGCAAGATCTGTTGGATAGATTGTCGGCTATTGTAGACCGACATACTGAAGTAGGGAAGATGATAACGGACCCAGATGTGATTTCTGATATGAAGCGCTATCCAACGCTCATGAAAGAATATAAGGATTTGGGAGTGTTGGTGGATAAGTATCACGAATACAAAAAGGTCAACGATGATTTGAAAGCTGCCAGAGAAATTTTGTATTCGAATGAAGATCCCGATTTGAAGGAGCTTGCCCAAGAGGAGTTTGATACGCTTACGCCGTTGAAGGAAAAGTTGGATGAAGAGGTGAAGTACATGCTGATTCCGAAAGATCCTGAAGACACGAAGAACTGCATCATGGAAATACGGGCCGGAACCGGCGGTGATGAAGCATCCATTTTTGCTGGTGATCTTTTCCGAATGTACACGCGCTACATTCAGAACCAGGGTTGGAAGTATGAAGTACTTAATTTGAATGAAGGTACGATGGGTGGGTTCAAGGAAGTTTCTTTTGAAATCGTAGGAGCAGAGGTGTATGGTACGCTCAAGTTTGAAAGTGGCGTTCACAGAGTGCAGCGTGTGCCCGAAACAGAAACGCAAGGTCGTGTTCATACGAGCGCTGCAACAGTCGCCGTATTGCCCGAGGCAGAAGAGTTCGACGTAGTCATCAATCCGGCAGATATTCGCCGAGACACATACCGCGCGAGTGGAGCAGGAGGACAGCACGTAAACAAGACCGAGTCGGCTGTTCGTCTAACGCACATGCCAACAGGTGTTGTTGTAGAATGCCAAGAGGGACGTTCGCAACATGAGAACCTGGATAAGGCGATGACCATGTTGCGCACTCGCATTTTCGAAGCCGAAGTAAACAAAAGGCAAGAAGAAAGAGCTCGCATGCGCAAGTCGCTGGTCAGCACCGGAGACCGCAGCGCTAAAATCAGGACGTATAATTATCCGCAGGGGCGAGTTACTGATCACAGAATAAATCTAACGCTCTACAATTTGGAAGCGGTCATGAATGGAGAAGTAGTTGAAATTATCGAAGCACTTAAGCTTGCAGAGAATACGGAGAAGCTCAAGGAAGGAAGCATGGCCTGATGCAATTGACTGCCTCATTCATAACGCCTCCCGAAACGCAATCCCTAAGGCATCGTGTATTGTGGCCGCATTTACCATCGTCCGAAGTGTGTGTGATTGAGATAGATAATCGCGAGGATGCTTTTCACGTTGGTGTTTTTCACGACGGTATCTTGATTAGCATAGGCTCATTCTTTTGCATGCAATCACCTCGTTTACCCCAAGAAACGCAATACAGGCTTCGGGCTATGGCCACAGATCCTGATTATCGAAGGTTGCATGCAGGAGAGCATGTTATTGCTTTCGCAACGGAAGCATTGCGCAAACGAGGAATCGGCGTGCTTTGGTGTGATGCCAGGCTAGTGGCAGTTCCATTTTACGAAAGGATCGGATTTTCCAAGTTTGATGACGTCTATGAGGTACCCCTCATCGGCCCTCATCATTTTATGTGGAAGGAATTGTGATTTCGCTTCGTGGACGCTGCGAGCGTTTACATTTGCGTCAATAAAATTTTTATCATGCCTCATATTTCATCGAAAGCCGTGGCCATGCCTGCTTCACCCATTCGCAAGCTGGTGCCGTTTGCTGAAGCTGCCAAAAAGAAAGGCCGTAAGGTGTATCACCTGAATATTGGTCAGCCCGACATTGAGACCCCTGAAGTGGTTCGCAACAAGATGAAGGAGCTTGATTTGAAAGTTGTCGAATACAGCAACAGCGATGGAATCGCGGCATATCGCCAGGGCCTAACAACATATTATGCTTCGAAGTCCATTGATTTGACTCCGGAGCAAATCATGGTTACAACCGGGGGCAGTGAAGCGCTGGTGTTTGCATTCATGACCTGCTTTAATCCGGGTGATGAAGTGATTATTCCCGAGCCCTTTTACGCGAACTACAACGGCTTTGCGGTAATGGCGGGAGTAACAGTCATACCCGTCATGAGTAGCATCGAAACGGGCTTTGCATTGCCACCTATCGATGCATTCGAGCAATTGATAACACCAAGAACGAAGGGTATTCTTATTTGCAATCCAGGCAATCCAACCGGATATCTATACAGCAAGTCGGAGCTTGAACAGCTTCGTGATGTAGTTAAGAAGCATGATTTGTTTTTGATGGCCGATGAGGTGTACAGAGAGTTTGCTTATGATGGCGCTGTGCCTAGCAGCATTCTGAATCTTGAGGGATTGGAAGAGAATGCCGTCATGATTGATAGTGTGAGCAAGCGATACAGCATGTGTGGAGCGCGCATTGGAGCAATGATTACCCGCAATGTGCAGGTGATGGCAGCAGCCATGAAATTTGCGCAGGCGCGATTGTCGCCGCCGACCTTCGGACAAATGGCATCGCTCTATGCTCTCGAAACACCGCAGTCATATTTTGATGGCGTGGTAGAAGAGTATGTAGAGCGCAGAAATATTCTGATAGACGGGTTGAATTCGATACCCGGTGTTATTTGCCCCAAACCAAAGGGTGCGTTTTATTGCATTGCGGAATTACCGATTGATGATAGCGATATTTTCTGCCAGTGGATGTTGGAAACGTTTGAATACAACAATCAGACTGTGATGATGGCACCGGCTACCGGTTTTTACTCAAAGCCTGAGCCGGGAAGAAAGCAGGTGCGTTTGGCTTATGTGCTCAACAAGGAGTCATTGCAAGCATCAGTAGAAGTATTGCGAGAAGCATTGAAGGTTTACCCTGGGAAAACGAATTGATTCAATTCTGATTTATTGAAAATAAGAAAGGCTGCCAATTGGCAGCCTTTCTTCCTTAACAAACCCAAATTATCGAGTGAACAAAAGTTCACGCATTTTTGGAAGAGGCCATGATTCATCTTCCGTAATGAGTTCTAGGTTGTCTGCAGCATCACGCGCAGCATCCATAAGTGGTTTCACTTTATTACTGTATACCTCAGCCTGTTTTTCCAAATCAAGTTTGGCGGCCTTGTTGCGCTCAGTATTCATTTTATCAAGCGAGTCTTTGATGTTGTTTATCTCGACAGAGATCTGCTTGATAAGGTCGGTTTGAGTTCTCGACAGATTCTTCGCCTCAGCAGCAGAGAAAACTTCTTTCAAGCCGAGTACGTTGTCGATGAGCTTTGTTTGATAATCAATTGCAGCAGGGATGATGTGATTCACTGCAATGTCGTTTGTAACACGAGCTTCAATTTCACGCTTGCGAACGTAGGTTTCTACTTCGATTTCATATCGAGCGTGAATTTCTTCATGGGTAAGAACGTTGAGCGTTTCAAACATCTTGTTCACGTCTTTGTTCTTCCACACCTTGAGCGCGCTTGGTGTATCCTTCAGATTGCTCAATCCACGCTTTGCTGCTTCTTTTACCCACTCATCGCCGTAGCCATTTCCTTCGAAGCGAATTGGTTTGCTGATTTTGATGAGGCGCTGTAGTTCTTTCAAAATAGCCTCGTCTTTATCATCTCCCTTCACGATTCGTGCATCTACATCTTTCTTGAATTGTATAAGGCGATTGGCTACGATTGTATTCAGAACGATCATCGCATTGGCGCAGTTGGCGC
>CAMAYP010000002.1 GCA_945862415.1 Chryseobacterium gleum
CGTTGCACAGACTTTTGCTTCTAAGCACTAATCTCACTGCTATTATTCACTCGTAAATAAAAGCAGAACGATGCCAAAAATCAAGATACCCAAAAGCGCACCCAGCCTGGACATGACGCCCATGGTTGACCTTGCGTTCCTCTTGGTTACGTTCTTCATGCTCACAGCCAAGTTCCGCAACATGGAACCGATTGAAGCCGACCCACCATCGTCGACCTCACTCACTCAGTTACCTGAGAAAGTGATGCTCATCACGATAGACACTGCCGGTCGCGCATATTTCGATATTTCAGGCAGAACGGTTCGTGAAAAGCTCCTCGAACGCATGATGGTGCGTTACCCTGCGGTCAAAATGACGCAAGAGCAGATTGAGAACTTCTCCAAAATGGGAACCTTCGGACAACCGATGGAATTACTCGCACAGTACATTTCAGGTGATGAAGATGTGAAGGCCGCACTGGATCAAGCCAGCAAAGGCATTCCACTCGATTCGCTGAATAACCAATTGGGCGACTGGATTCAGGAGGGCTACTATGCTTTCGTAGATGATGCTACCGAGCAAGGACTCACCAGAGATCAATTGAAAGAAGATGGTTTACGCTACGCTATCAAGGCCGATGCGAATACTGAATATGCCAAGATAGAAAAGGTCATCGACGTTTTCCGTGACAAGCAGATTTTTCAATTTAACATGGTAACCAACTTGGAAGGATCGGATACCAATGCAGATGCAAATCTGAACGCACAATAACAACCAACCTCTTAAGACCCAAATACAATGGCAGAAATAGTAGAAGGTGGCGGTGGTGGTGGTAAACACGGTAAGAAAAAAGCGAAGAAAGGTTCGGCACGACTCGACATGACACCCATGGTCGACCTTGCGTTCCTCCTGCTTACGTTCTTCGTGCTTGCAGCAACACTGGCGAAGCCTAAAGCCATGGAGATTATCTACCCGAAAGAGGTGGATGACAAGGAGGATAAGACCAAGCTCGACGATGCATTGGCTACCACCCTGCTTCTTGGCGAAAATGAAAATGAAGTGTTTTATTACTCAGGTGCCTACAAGCCCGATACCACAGAACTCATTCTAACCGATTTATCCAAAGATGGTTTCCGAAAAATCATGCTTGATAAAAACATGCGTGTGAATGACCAAGTAGTTCAACTGAAGGCAAAGCTCGAAAGCAAGGAAATTGACGAGCTTACCTACGAAGAAGCCTACAAGCAAGTGGTTGGCGCGAAAGACGCACCGTTTGTGGTGATTAAAACCGTAGACAAAACCAAATTTAAAAATGTAATTGGTGCAATGGATGAACTCAACATTTGCAATGTGCGCAAACGCGCCATTCAAGATATGGCTGAATCGGAAGCCATCGCAGTTCGCCAGCGCGCAGCAGAATTGGATTTGAAGAAAAAATAAACAGTCATTGAACCTCGTTGCTACTGAGCGGTATCAACTTACGGATTCAATACTAACCAAAAACTTACAGCTATGACAGGTTTAATTGTAGTGCTCATAATAGCGGTTGTGGTAACCGCCGTGAGCTTAGACGTCAGCTGGACCAACATTCTGAACAAGGAGCGCAACGACATTGTGTTCCAAGACAAGTTCAAAGAATATGGTGCCTACAAAATTCGCAAAGGCCACGGAATGACTTTGGGTATTGCCCTTGGGACTACTGTGTTTGTGGCCGGCGCAGGATTTACGGCTCCCATGATTTTCGGCAAAAAAGCCGAAGAGAAAGTGGAGATTCCGGCTGAGAAAATTGTTGAAATGTTGGCGCCGCCGCCAACCAATCCGGAGGAGCCACCACCACCACCGCCACCGCCACCGCCACCGCCACCACCGCCAACGGTTGAGCAGATTAAGTTCACCGAAATCGAGGTAACGGAGGAAGAAGTGAAAGATCCACCACCGGCTGTGGAAGAGTTGAAAGATCAGAACATTTCGACTGTAACGCAGGAAGGTGACGACGGCCCGGTAGGCCCGGTTGAAGTGGTAACGATCATTGAAGAAGTGAAGCCAGAAGAACCGGTTTCATTTGCTCAAGAGATGCCCCAATACCCTGGAGGTGAATTGCAAATGCAGAAAGACATCATGGAGAACGCACCTTATCCTGAAATGGAAAAGGAAAACAACATCCAGGGTAAAGTTTATGTGCAGTTTGTAGTTGAGAAGGATGGATCCGTAACCGGAGTGCGCGTTCAACGCGGTGTTCAAGGCGGTCCAAACTTGAGTAAAGTAGCAGAAAACGCTGTTAGAAAACTCAAGAAGTTCGCGCCCGCTAAGCAAAACGGACGTCCGGTGCGTTTGGTGATGACCATCCCTGTAAACTTCACATTGAAATAATCCATAGGATCATATTCTTAAACGGCCACCCCACCAGGTGGCCGTTTTCATTTCCGCCCAAAGGATTGGACATTCCAAGCGCTGCGCGAATTATCTTTGCGCACATTCATTTTCAGATTGTATGCACAGAACACACACCTGCGGCGAACTCCGCATTGAACATAACGGACAAGAAGTAACACTGAGTGGTTGGGTACAGCGCACGCGCGACAAAGGCGGTATGCTTTGGGTCGATTTGCGCGATCGCTATGGCATTACGCAATTGTATTTCGAAGAAGGCAAAACAGCCCCTGAAATCATGCAGGCAGCTCGTTCACTGGGACGCGAGTTTGTAGTGAAGGCAACCGGCACCGTCATCGAACGTTTTGCGAAAAACGCCAACATACCCACGGGTGATATAGAGTTGCAGGTTGCTAAATTGGAAATACTCAACGGAAGTAAAACCCCGCCGTTCACTATTGAAGACGTGAGCGACGGTGGTGACGATTTGCGCATGCAGTGGCGCTACCTCGACCTGCGTCGCAATCCACTCAAGAATAATTTGATGCTGCGTCATCGCATTGGCATCGAAACACGTAAGTACCTCGATTCACTTGCTTTCATGGAGGTGGAAACTCCGTACTTGATAAAGAGCACACCTGAAGGAGCACGCGACTTCGTAGTGCCATCACGCATGAACGGCGGACAATTCTACGCGCTTCCACAATCACCGCAAACATTCAAACAGATATTGATGGTAGCCGGCTATGACCGCTACTACCAAATTGTACGTTGCTTCCGCGATGAAGACTTGCGTGCCGATCGACAGCCCGAGTTTACTCAGATTGACTGCGAAATGGCTTTCGTTGAACAAGAAGACATCTTGAATACGTTCGAAGGCTTGGTGCGCCACCTGTTCAAGACCGTGAAAGGAATTGACATTGCAGGTGTACCACGCATGACCTATGACGATGCGATGCGTCGCTTTGGAAACGACAAGCCCGATGTTCGTTTTGGAATGGAGTTTCAAGACCTCACACCTTCTATGCAAGGAAAAGGCTTCGCGATATTCGATAGTGCAGAAGCAGTGTTGGGAATCGTAGTCCCCGGCTGCGCCAATTACACACGCAAGCAAGTCGACGAATTGACCGAATGGGTGAAGCGTCCGCAAATCGGCGCCAAAGGCCTTGTGTATTGCATGTGCAACGAAGACGGATCATTCAAATCATCGGTAGATAAATTTTACAGTGCTGAAGACTGGAAGTCGATTGCACAAACAGCAGGCGCCAGCGCCGGCGACTTGATGCTGATACTTTCAGGTGATCTCAACAGCACGCGCAAGCAATTGAGTGAACTTCGCTTGCTCATGGGCACGAAGCTCAACCTGCGAAATCCTGATGATTTCAAGCCTCTGTGGGTTGTTGATTTTCCATTGGTTGAATGGATTGAAGAGGAAGGCCGCTGGTTTGCCATGCACCATCCGTTCACCGCACCTAAACCCGAACACTTCCATTTACTCGAAACTTCGCCGGGCGAAGCACGTGCGAATGCGTACGACTTCGTATTGAATGGTGTAGAAATAGGCGGTGGTTCTATTCGTATACACGACCGCGACATTCAAGCGCGTATGTTCAACCTACTTGGATTTACTCCGGAAGAAGCTCAGAAGCAATTCGGTTTCTTGCTGAATGCATTTGAATATGGCGCACCACCGCACGGTGGTATTGCCTTTGGCTTCGACCGTCTTTGTGCACTTTTTGGAGGAGTTGAAAGCATTCGCGATTTCATTGCATTCCCCAAAAACAACAGCGGGCGTGATGTGATGATTGACGCACCGAGCACCATTGACCAAAAACAATTGGATGAACTTAGCATTGCACTGAACCTAAAGTCATGAAGCACCTGTTGAAACTACTGATTGCATGTTGCCTTTGGATGGCACTGCCACTTGCTGCGAATAGTCAGGTTGGAAAAACCAACTTGAAAGGAGTAATCAGTAAACCTCAGCGCGATTTCTTCTTATTAAAACACCAGGGAAAGACTGATACGGTGAAGCTAGGCACCGATGGGAAGTTTGACCTTCTCATTGAACAAGCCGCAGCCAACTATTTCACGATTGATTACAATCGCCAAAGTATTTCGTTGTACCTACTGCCCTCCGATGAAATAACGCTACTATTATCGGGTGTGAACATCACCGACGCGCAGGTAACCGGATCAAGCGCTCCCTATTGCAATCACATCCTTCAGCGCACGAAAGAAGATCGCGCTTTTACAGCCGCGTATCCCTCGTATAAAATGAGTTCATTGCCAGCCGAAACGTTTTTTTCACTTCGTGACTCCGTTCGCAATATGCGCCTGAACTCGCTTGCAGTAAATGATAAAACCTCGAGTTTCATTACTCCATTTCGCGAAACAGAATCAAAAATCTACGCCTATCAAATGGGATTAGATCTGATTAATTTCAAGAATCAGGCAATGAAATCGGGCATGGGTGCAATGCCCAAATCAATCGAAAAATTCATTAATTCCATTGAGCTTAACGAGGAGTCAATGGCATATGATGGAGCCTATAAATCGTTCGTTTTGAATAAAGCCTCTCTCGAAGCCAATCTGCGTTATCAAAACGATCCGGCAAAATCTCCCGCGCGTTATTATGAACTCGTGGTTGCAGTGATTGGCGAATGGGTAAAGCCCGAACGCAACAAGAGCGTTCTCATCAGCGATTTCATGCCGCAAGTATTGAAAGATGTAGGCACCTCCGATTTGACATCTTTCATTAGTACGCTCGAAAAAGTTTCGAACGACCAGAAACTACTTGAGTCAGTAAAAAGATATGCTGCTCAATATGCGCACCTTTATGCCGGACGTATTGCACCCGATGCAGAGTTTTATGATGCAGAGGGAAAAGTTAGTAAGCTAAGTGATTATCGAGGAAAGGTGCTGTACATCGACACTTGGGCAACCTGGTGCGGTCCATGCAAGCGCGAAATTCCTTATTTAAAAACGCTCGAAGAATCGTATCACAGCAAGAATGTGCAGTTCATCAGTGTGAGCACCGATAAAGATGTGACAGCCTGGAAATCGTTCATTTCAAAAGAATCCATGACCGGTCTTCAATTGCATCAAAGTCAGGAAATGGAAAAAACAATGAGTTACTTATATGCAGTGAACTCTATTCCACGCTTTGTTCTCATTGATGAGGCCGGAAAAATCGTAAGTGTTGATGCTCCTCGTCCTTCTAGCACCGAGGACATCCATAAGTTGATAGACGGTGTTTTAAATGATTAACAACGGTTTACTCTTACCGCTTCGATAATGAGTGCATTTTTACCAAATAAAAAACAAGAACAATGTATCCAGTAGAATTAGTTGCCCCCATGCGTCAGGAACTTGACCAGGTAGGCTTTGAAGAAATGATGACGCCAGATGCGGTTGATTCCGCCGTGAATAGCGCAGGAACAGTATTAGTTGTGCTTAACTCAGTTTGCGGATGCGCAGCGGGAAGCATGCGTCCGGGAGTTCGCAAAGCAGTTCAATCGTCTGCGAAATTGCCAACCAAACTCGCTACCAGCTTTGCCGGAGTTGATCGCGACGCAGTAGAACGTGCTCGCAAATACATGCTGCCTTATCCACCTTCATCGCCAAGCATTGCGCTGTTTAAGGATGGCAAGCTGATGCACATGATTGAGCGCCACCACATCGAAGGCCGCACGGCAGACATGATTGCCGAGCATTTGAAAACAGCCTTTGAAGAGTTTTGTTAGAAGATTTCAGAAAAGTTGAGCGCCTCATCCATTTCGAGGCGCTCACCTTTTTTGAACTAATGTATACGTGGTTCTCTTTTAAAATCCGAATGCCACACCGAGCTGATAGACCGCTCTATTGGTGTGCGATTCTTTCAAGCTAAAGGAAATAGAATTGTCGCTTGCGATTTGTACAGTTTCATTGTCTACGTACTCCACTTCACCTCCTGTAATATTTTCGTATCGGGCCTCTACATAGAATGTTGGGGCCAAGCGAATTCTTAATCCTAAGGCCCAGCCATAATAAAAGGTCATGTCAAGATGATCCCGATTTGTGGAAAGTTCCGAGCTGTATCCACTATTGTCGATTGTAATAGTAGTAGTAGTCTTGAAGGTTTCAAGTCCGGAAAACACATCGCCATAAGGCTGAATTTTTCCGTTGAGCGGTCGCACACGCGCATGTGCCGAAAAACGATTGCAGTTGCTGCGCAAGGCCAGGCTTCCGTTTGAATATGTATTACCAAGCACTGAGTCTTGATTCACCAGGGCAACAATATCCCTATCGTTGGACCCCATGCTGTTCCAAGCATAACCGATACCCCATTCAACCGGAGTGCGCGCGATAGGCATACTGAAGGTACCACCCACACCGGCAGGAAAACCTTTGTACTCGTTGGCAAACTCACCCAGAGGCTGCACCAACTGAAAGCCGATATTCAAGCTGGGACCGCGTCGCTGTGCTTGCAATGTCATCATCTGCGCTATAAAAACAGCGCACAGGATGAAAGAAGAAAGGAAATTTTTCATGATGAGAGTTTTCCGGGCGTTGCCAAGGACTATGCCAGTGCAACAAAGATAGCGTTATTCAAACGTAACAACCTGTATTCACTCCCACTACATTCGCACTATGAAAAGCGGAAAATTGCGCATTGCCGTCACGGGTTCCAATGGTCAACTGGGACGCGAATTGTGTTTTCTCGCCGAACGGCAAGAAGACATGGAGTTTCACTTTTTCTCAAAAGCCGAGTGGGACATTGCGATTGAATCGATGAATGAAGAAAGAATTGTATCGATTAAACCGGATGTAGTAATCAATGCTGCAGCCTATACAAATGTTGAGAAAGCCGAAGACGACATTGAAAATGCGATGGCCGCGAACGCTCTAGGACCTGGTTATCTGGCAGCCGCTTGCAAAAAGCACGGTGCATTGCTCATCCATATTTCAACTGACTATGTGTTTGATGGCAATAAGCGCATGCCCTATACAGAAGAAGATTCCGTGCATCCTGTAAACATGTATGGAAGAAGTAAACTACAAGGAGAACGAGCAATAGACGCAGTGACAGATCGATACTTCATATTGCGCACTTCTTGGCTTTACAGCACCTACGGACATAATTTTTTCAAAACCATGGTTCGGTTAGGTCGCGAGCGTGGAGCGTTAACCGTAGTGCATGATCAAATAGCTTCACCTACCTATGCTCGTTTTCTTGCGGAAGACATTCTTGAACTCATTCGGCTGAAACTACAGGAACACCGTCCAATTCCATTTGGAATCTATCACTACACACAACGTGGTGAGGCCAGTTGGTATGAATTCGCAAAGGAAATAATAACGGCAAATGAAATAGCGGCCTCTGTAGAGCCCGTTGCAAGCAGTAATTTTCCTACCAAGGCGGAGAGACCGGTCTATTCTAAGCTGTCAACCACACTGTGGGAGCATGCTACCGGCATTCGCATGCGTACCTGGCAAGAAGGCGTTATTGCTTGCACTCAGGCAGAGTCGTAGCGTTATTGAGTCATTGCCTCCAAATCTTGAATCAGCGGCAACTTAACCTCAACCGCTGCGCCCTTCAGAAAGCTCGAACGAATTTCGCGACCCATTTCGATGTGACTCTTCACTTGCGATGCTCGCAGCTGATAAAACGAATAGAAGATATCCTGTAGATCATCTCCTTCATTCAACAACTTCATCAAACAATTCACGTCGAGCAACGCGTTGGTAACTCCTGCGCTTGTGAAGGGTAATGCTAGGTGCGCCGCGTCGCCAATCAGTAGTACATTTCGAAGGTGATATGTTGGAAGCAAATCAAAGTCTGTTGTATTCCAAACGTAATTGGCAACTACCGATTTGCACTCCATGATTTCCTGAACCTCCTCCGGGAATTCCGATAAAATTTGCTGGCAGAAATTCGCAATTTCTTCAGCCGAATTCAACTCGCCTTTCTGCAATGAAACATCGAACTGGAGAAACCAGATTAGCTCATTATCGTTGCACGGTATGAAGCCTATTGCCAAGCCCTTATCGGTGCTCAGGTATTTTGTAAAGTGATTGGGGTGTCGATCGAAAAGCGATTTATTGTTGATGGTGCCGAGGATTTCCTTCACCAATACCGGGGTATAATTGGTGGGGCCAAACAGCGCCGTTCGAACCGCGGATCTCGATCCATCAGCACCAATAAAGACATCGCCGTAAACCACCTCACCATTCTTGAAACCGGCAGCAACGACCTGATCACCCTGGCTTATAAAGTGCGAAAACTGACATCCATATTGTATCACTCCATCTGGCAGTTGACTCGCAAGTGCCGCCATTGCCTCGCAGCGTTTCATGCATATCCAACCTTCCAACGGAACCTCTTCCAATAAAACATCGTCGGAATTTTTCAAGAACAGTTGATCAATTTTTCTGCCGGGCATCAGGTGGTAAGGATCAGTCTCCACAATACCTTCCAACACGCGCATGGCTTCCGGGTGTACCAAAAAAGCATGGCCACTGCTATGAGTAAGTTCTTCGCGTTCACACACGACAACCTCACGTCCCATCTTTCTGAGTGCAATTGCTAGCGACAAGCCTGCCACACCACCTCCAATGATTACTGTCTTGTTCATGATGTCATACAGATATTAATTCGTTCAAAGGCTTGCTCAAGAATTGTTCGTGAAGTCGCAAAACTCAATCGAATGTGTCCATCGGCACGACTTCCAAACCAACGCGGTAATCCCGGCACAACAGAAACCTTTGCTTCTTTGAGCCATTTTCCACAGAGTTCTTCCGCAGTCATTTCCGTATCGCGGGTATTGGCAAAGGCCACATAGCAACCCTGTGGCAATTCGCATTGCACTCCGGGAATTGCATTCAACGATTGAACAGTAAGGGTGCGCATTTCATGCAGATGATCCAAAAAAGAATGCAGCCACGGCTGCGCATTGGTCAAAGCTGCTGTTGCGGCCACCTGCGCAAGCACATTACATCCATGAACGGTGCTTCGCTGATCGGAGGCCACCAACACTTGTTCGACAAGTTGCACGTTCGAGGAAAGCACAGCGCCAGCTCTCAAACCAGCCAGTCCATATGATTTGCTGAAGCCGGTAACAATTACCGTTCTCATAGCAGCCTCGGGAATAGCCGCCATGCTCACATATTGAAAAGGCTCGAAAACTATATCGCTCCAAATTTCATCCGATAGAATGATAAGATTGTGCTTATCCGCGATATCCGCGATACACTTTAGTTCTGCACGTGTAAACACTTTTCCGGTTGGATTTAACGGATTGCACAAGCACAGCAATCGAGTGTTCGGCGATATCATCGATTCCAATTGATCATAGTCGGGAGCATCGCCCGGCATCAATGGCATATCCCAAAGAACAGGTTTGCCCCCGCACGACTCAACACAGTGTTTAAACAGGAAGTCTACCGGATTGAATACAATTGCTTCATCACCCGGTTTCAAAAACGCCCTGCAGACAGCCATGATACCGAAAGCAGCACTATCCACTGCAATGACACCACTCGCAGTGGAATTGACCGATTTATGGGTAGTGTAATAAGCCGCCATGGCCTCACGAAAGAAGAGCATACCTTCAGCCGGGGCATACGACAAATAGCGATCGGAAGCATATCGTGCGATCGCATCAGCAATTTCAGGAGCACATGGGAAATCGGGGTCTGCAGCAGTAAGCGGAATAACGCCCTCCTCCACCGAAGCCCACCTTAGATTGAACGCACGCTCGCGTAGCAAATCCATCCGTACTTGAGCATGGTCGAAAAGTGATGGCGTGGTGGCCAATTTCATAGGGTGTGATTAGTTAGAACTACTCGCCGAACAGTCGGAGAATGGCATTTGGTTAAAACGAATGTAACCCACATGCCATAACACACAGAGGAAACGTTGGTATTTAAACTGATTCCATTAAACCTCGAAGACGACCTCCTCAAGCGGAATACGGAAGCGAGGCCCGTAAATACCCTCCGGGATTCGTTTTCCGCAAGTGATTACCATGTTGATTTCAGCTCTGCGAGGAAGATTCAGCAATCGCTTCACACGCTTACTATCAAAACCCTCCACCGGACAGGTGTCGTGGCCTTCGGCAACCATAGAAAGCATGAATGTCTGAGCAGCCAGTGCAGCACTCTTGTGCGCCACGATTCGCACATCAGTGCCAGAAACCTCTCGCACCATGGGGCGTCGTAACCCGATGAACCAAGCAACAATTTTTTTTATGGCGCCGCGAATACCAAGCACATCGTTGTTGTATAGCATGGGCATTAACTTGCTATAATAGCTTAGCGCACTTCTGCCTTTAAAAGCAGGGCGATCGCCCAAATTTTGCTTTACGAAATTGAAATTACTCTGCGCCCTTCTTCGCCACAAATCGGGACGTACTACTACCACAATCATTTCGCGTGCCGTCTCGGTCGTGTTCTGTCCCATACAAAAGCGCGACAGCAACTTCATGGTATCGGGTGTGCTCACACGGTAAAACTCCCAAAGCTGCATATTGCTGCTGCTTGGTGCGAGGTGAGCACGCTCCAAACTGCGAGTTACAGCTTGCGGATTATAATCCGTGGGATCGAATTTTCGCACCGCACGACGGGCATGAACGATTGAATCGAAGCAAGCTGATTTTTCTTGAATCTCCTTATCCATGGGTGCAAAATAGTTCATCCGAAATGCAACCATGGTGACAATCGAATAATTTGCAGCATGAAAATTTCATCGAATCCAGACACACCGATTTCCATGCTCAAATGGTCGAGATACCTGTGTGTGCTGATATTCGTGATCAATGTAATCGTTCGAGGCTGGAGCAACGATCTAACTGCCATGAGTCGAGACGAGCCATTTACCTTATACTTTTCTCAATTATCGATTACTCAATTTGTTCCCATCATTCTCGATACGAATAATCCACCAACCTTTGAAATACTACTGCACATCTGGTCGCACTTATTTGGGAACAGCGAAAGCGCATTGCGATGGCTTCCAACACTCATAGTGAGTTTGGGGTCTATTCCTTTCTTTCTACTTGGAAAGAGAATCGATGGCGCAACAGGCGCAATAGCCTCATCAGCACTTTACTTGGGATCAAGTCTATTAATGAACTTCTCACACCTTGACCGCGCATATTGTTTGTTGGTTGTAGGTTCATTGTACATGGTGTATTTCTTCTTCAAGACTTACGAGGAAAAGAAAATTATTTACCCGGCACTGTGGGCGCTTGCGGCGCTAGTTACCTGCTCCTCGCATTACTTCGGCTGGCTGATGGTTGTTACACTATGGGTATGCCTCCTATCCATTGCAAACTTCCGCGGCAAGATTGGCCGAAAAATGGCTTTTACAACTGCAATCCTTTTGGTCTGCTACTCGCCTTTAGGCTTTTACTTAATGAAACGTTTCATAACTACGCATCAAGAAGGCACGCCTGTTTATGAATCGTACCAAATTCCAGTATTCAAACATTTGGTTGATCAATACTTAAATGCCTCATTTATCACCACCCTTCTTTCCATCCTCGGGTTGCTAGTTTCTTGGCGTGCACTTGAGAAAAAAAACTTCGTCGGTGGCATAGCGGGAATGCTGCTTTGCATGCTGCTACTTGTAGCACAAAACGATTTCTCCGCATCAGAGTATTCTACGTTGAACCTAATTATGGTTTTGACGCTGTTTGCATCTGCACTAGCAATGATGCTTTTTTTTGCTCGAGGCCGGCAATCGGTTTATGAAAAGACAATAGCCCTTTGGGTGCTCATACCGCTTGTGGGAAGTTATTTTCTTTCGATGAGAATTCAGATTTTCACCGACCGCTATTTAAGCTTTGTAATGGCCGGCCTTCTGCTTTGTATTACAATGCTCGTTAAGCTCATAGCAACACGAGCATTAAAGTATGCTGCGATCACCCTATTGATGGCGATTTACTTTTTTCATTTTGAGTACACGCCTTCCTACAATGCAGAAAATCGAATTGCAGTGCAAACCTTTGCGGATTATCACACCAAATCGGATCTTAGTATTGTTGGTCCTGGTTATTATGACGTAGACTTCACCTACTATTTCGATCGAACCATATTTTACAATGGCACATATCATATGCAGGACACTCTGGGAGAAAAACTCGTGAGTGAGTCGGGATATACGCGTTTCAAAGAAGGGCTTCGAAGAGAATTACTTCGAAACAGAATTGTGATATCTCACGATAGTTCCAACTTAGATATTGACACCACAAGCATACGGTCAATCACTTACTATGATGGCAATACCAGCCTCGCTTATCCGCAAAACGGAATCATTGCATATTTGAGAGAACGTTACGGAGAGCCGAAAGAAAGCAGGTCTTTCTCGGGCATTTATTCCGTGTATCGTTTTTCGCGGTAACGGCTTTAGAAAATCAGGACTCCGCTCACCGGCTATTTACTTACTAAGAAAATTCCCAATAGCTTATGGTTTTCGCTCCAAACTTTTCGTTGAAACGCGCAACACCAGGGTTGGAAGAGCCCATAAAGTTCACACGCGTTAGTGATTCTGAATTACGAAATTGCGTGAACAAATGATTAAGCAGCCAAGGCATCGGTTCATGGGATCGAAGTTGAGCGTTGACTACATTTTGAATGAGATATATGCGATTGCGACTGTGAATGAAGAACTGCATAGCAGCGAATTCGTTGTTAATGCGCACACCGCATATGGCGCCTCTGCCAAGCGAGGAAGCTACTTCCCATAGATGCTGCATTGTTTGCTGTTGGATATTGGGCCAAGGGTAAGGGTGATTGCGGCGCATGCACTCTTGGAACTCAGTCCATCCCACTTGATGAACCCACGCAGGGTTAAATTTCTCTGCTTTGCGCAGATTCTTTGCGAGCTCCTGGGATGGCAGCCAAAGCTGGGATAGCTCCAATAGTTGAACCTTCTTTTCTATGCATTTTTTTCCCCCGAATTGTAAATGCAATTTTTTGATGCCCCTAAATTGAGAGAGCTCTTCACGGATTTTTGCTTCATCTCCCTGAATCCACTTCACATACAAAGGAGTTTTGAGGGTTGGAAAAACCACAAACTTATGCTGAACAGGCCAAGGAATGACAGCTTCATAATTGCCCAACACCCAGCCTTTCCACGATTTACACACTGCATTCCAATACCACGCTTCCGAAAACAACTCGCCATCTTGACGTTCGACGCAGGCATCCCATAGCGCAGCGTCAATTTTTTTATGCGGAAGAAGTTTCCATTCAGGCTTCATCAATGTAATCGGCATGGCACAAAACTAACGCTCCAAGCGCCAGCCTGCTGAAATTCAACTGAAATGCCCTTCAGAAACCAAAACCAAACCCTGTAGCCACGAGCAGACCTCCGGGGGCCATCATTTTCATGGCTGTTTTTGACACATCGGAAAGAGTTTCGCCGGAGGTTACGTTATAGCTAATGCCAGTAATAGGAAACGAATATCCAACCTGGAAAAAGAAGCGATGGTGATCCTTTATGGCAATGGCTCGATACCACGATAATTGGAAGTTTGTTTGTGCTCCCAATTCCAAGGTAACATTTTTGGACATGTCGTTGGATAACTCCAGCTCTGTCTCCATTTCGGGTAAGCCACTGGCATACGCAATTCCAGCAGCAACGGCAGAACCCCTTTGCATACAACCGGAATAGAAGTAGCGAACCTCGCCTGCACTTTTAAAACCCCACGAACCCAAACCACCTGAAACAGAGCCTTGAACTTTATCGATGAGTTTGAAGTCGACACCTACGCCAACAAGTCCGTAATTCGAATTCAATCCGGTGCCAAGTGTAATAAAAGTGGCTTCGCAAACCGGAATGACATCGGTGTTTTCCGACGAAACCTGCGCGCTCGCTATGCCATCCAATATGGTTAGGCAAGCAGTAATCACAAGTTGAATTGTTTTCATTGTAGTTGGTTTAGACTTCAAACCTATAGAGGCCATAACTCGCCATGATTGACCTTTTCGTTTCTTCCAAATGAGATTCATCAATCGCCTATGCATTCATAGCCGTTTATAACTTTAGGTATGTGAATCATTATTCGCATAGCGCATTCTGTACTTTCATAGTATTAAAACCTTATCATCATGAACAACTTCATAATCTTCGTTACCTTGAGTTTACTATCATTAAACATCTGTGCTCAAACAACATTTGAAACACAAATGGAAGTTACAGGCTACCTAGAAGGGCGCTCATACTTCAATAGCTCTTCGGGTATGGAAATTAGCTACGGCTATGTTTCGTCCATGAACACTTACGGAATTAAGATTAAGAACAAATACGATGCGGAGTTCGCATTTATCAATTGCGATATTACGTGTTATGGTAGATACGCGGACATTTATGGAATGAGCGCGGAAACGGGCAGTAATTTCGGATTCAGATTGTTTGATGACAAAATCGTAGTGGGTTATGGAGAGCCTGACGCTTCCACTTATTACGAGAAGAAATAAAAAAAGTAGCCCCGACGGGAATCGAACCCATATCAAAAGTTTAGGAAACTTCTATTCTATCCATTGAACTACGGGGCCAAAAATGGGCTTGCGAATATACAATGTGTCGTTTGTTAATGCGTGAAAGACCTTGCCCCATCGAACGGCTCCATAGAATGACTTGGGAAACACTGCCGTTGGCATGCAAAAGGGCATAGAACGACCTTCCGTTGTGCTGATATCCATCAGTATCATTGGGATTGTTGAAATAAACAGGTCGATTTTTAAAACTTATTTCAGTAGCCCTCCGTAAGCGCTCCGAGTTGAGCGAACATTACCGCTTGATAAACTATCGACACCAGGTATCGATGAATCACCCTAAAAACAAACAGAATATGTACAGGAAGAACGCCTTCGGTTTCCTTTCGCTGCTATTGGGAATGAGCATTCTCGTGGCCTCATGCGGAGAGGGCTCAGACCAGAAAACCACGCAACCACCGGTTAAAGCACAGCTCGATTCGGCAGAAGTTGCTCGCATGAAAGAATTGGAAAAGATTTTCTTCTCCATTCCATCGCCCGTAGAAATGTCGTCGCTCATTAAGCAAAACGGCTATCAATTCGACCAGGGTAAACTCGTTGCTACAGCCAACGTAGATAAGTATACCGGTGAGTCGCGTCAAGCAGTCATGCTGGGTATTTACGGTGCCGATTTGAGCTACACAGCCATATTCGATCAGAAGCAATTGACGACCGAGTACTTTGCTGCAGCTCAAAAATTAGCGCGTCAAATGGATGCCGATGGCACCATAACACCTGAGTTGCTTGAGCGTTTGGAGAAGAACCAGGCCAACCGTGACTCGATGTTGAACATCATCTCTGAGGCTTATTCTGATTTGAATGGCTACCTGAAAGAGAAGGACCGTGTTGAAGTATCGGCTATGGTGGTAGCAGGCGGTTGGTTGGAAGCGCTCTATTTATCGACTCAGTATAGCGGCGACGGCAACTCTGCCATGCGTCAGCGCATTGCCGAGCAGAAGTATTCGTTGAACAATCTTATGGGCTACCTTGAAAAGTTCGGTGATACGCCATCCCTTCAGGAATTAAAAACTGACTTGGGTCGTCTCCAAGACGCGTATGGCGCAGTAGCAGAAAACAAAGGAAAAACTTCTACGAGTAAAGATGAATCCGGCAAGATGGTCATTGGCACAACAAGTACGATAACCATGGATGATGCAGCATTGAGCAAAATCGCAACCCTTGCCGGTGAAATCCGTACCAAATACACCGCTCTCTAACCCCACCCTAAAACGAAGAGAACATGAAACTCATTAAAATACTTCTACCTCTGCTTTTGCTGATGCCATTGCTATCAGACGCGCAGTGCAGAGCTTTTACCAAGAACCAATGTCTGCCACAACTGGATGGTTATGTGCAGAATGACAACTACAACTCAGCCATGCTCATTCCGGGCGATGATGCTGAATTGTTGCTCACGTTTTATGGCGGCAAAGAGTATCGCCTTGTTGTTTGTGCACACCCGATTCTGGGAAGCGTAGATTATGAAATCACGGATACTAACGGTGATTCAATTTACCGTGGCAACACCGCAGCCGGCAACAGTTTCGATTTCAAAATGGTAAACACCCAGCAATTGATTGTGAAGCTGCATGTGCCTGAGCAAAAATCATCCGTTTCGGTGCATGAAGGCTGTGTGTCTGTGCTTGTGGGTTCTAAGGAAGCCAATTAAGATATTTTTCCTCGCTTAAACTGGAAATAAGCGCAATGCCGGAGGGATTAGTCCCTTCGGCATTTTGCATTTTTGAAGCCACGAATTCACGATTGGAGCCACGAATTCACGAATGAGACGCGAATGAGACGCGAATGACACACAAATGGGTCACGAATTGGAAATGGTTTCTATATCACGAATTCTCGGTATACCAATAGACTGCGATTATTATCAGGACACACAGAGGGTCTCTGTGCATAGGATTGTCTTATTTTCGTTACGGTAATTTAAATCTGCTTTCACGTGCGTTCAACCCTCCTTTTACTGGTGCTCATGCTACTCGCCTTTTCGGGCATGGCAACGCACAACCGCGCGGGCGAGATAACCTATGAGCATGTAAGCGGATTTACCTATCGTGTGCGTATCACCACGTACACAAAGCAAAGTGCCATCGCTGATCGCAACTCCTTGAAAATACGCTGGGGCGATGAAGGAACGAATGTTACAGAATCACAGCTCGACAGTTTGTTTCGCACCAATCAGGTACTGAACGTCGGCATCGACGTAAAGCGCAGCGAATACACAGGTCTTCACACATACAGTGGTGCAGGGACGTTTACTATTTCTGTGGAAGATCCCAATAGGAATGCCGGTGTTTTGAACATCAACAACGGCGACCCAGGTACACCGGAGGCCGAGAAAACATCTACGTCCGTGATGGCAGTTTTTGCAATTCGCTCTGTATTGGTAATTCGCCCCGGCAACAATGGCCACAACAATTCCATAAAGTTTTTGAACCCCCCATTACAAGACGCTTGCATATACCAGCCGTGGATTCATAACCCCGTTGCATACGATTCACTGGAAGGGGATCAATTGGTTTATTCATTGGTTTCGTGCCTGGGACTCAACGCCGAGCCGCTCGACACTTGGGAGTCGCCCACGGAGTATACCGATGACCCGAACGACATATTCTCGATAAATGCAGAGAATGGAGATATCACGTGGGATACACCGCTTGTTGCAGGTGAATACAATGTGGCCTTCGAGGTGAGAGAATATCGCAATGGCCTTTTCGTTGGATCTGTTGAGCGCGATATGCAGATAACCGTAGTGACTTGCTCGAACGTGCCACCTGTAATTAATGAGCTTCCCGACTATTGCATTGGTGCTGGTGAGCTGCTCCAATTCCAGGTGAGTTACACCGACGAAAATGCAAGTGCTTTTCTAGTGAATGTGGATGCGCTGGGCGGGCCAATGACCGATGTTGAGCACGTAGCTTTTTACGATGATGTATCGCGTTTTTTCACTTGGAATCCGCAGTGCGCCGAAGTGCGTGCTGAACCTTACTTCGTTTCGTTTTTAGCAACCGACCAAGGAAACATTCCACTGACCGACGTCGAAACAGTGAGCATTCAAGTGGTTGCTCCGGCAGTTGAAAATCCGCAGGCGGAGGCGGTTGGTAACCAAATGAACCTCTCCTGGAATTTAACTCCCTGCTACAATGCATTTGATTCGGGTGAGCTCGACGAAGTGCGTTACCTCGTTTATAGAAGAAACGGACTTTTTGGTTTCGAACCCGACAATTGTGAGTTGGGAGTGCCGGAGTATACCGGTTATAGCTTCATTGGAGAGTCAGAAGGTGCGGGTAATAATTCGTACACTGACACCAGTGTTTTCTATGGAGGCATTTACTGCTATATGGTTGTAACCGTTTGGCCCGATGGCGCCATTAGCTACGCCAGCGAAGAGTTTTGCGACACGGTAAACAAGGAAGTACCCGTGTTGACCAAGGTGAGTATTGGTGTTACCGATGTTCTTTTGGGTGTCGACACAGTGCATTGGTCGAAGCCGTCCGACCTCGACACCACGCTGTTTCCTGGGCCATACATATACCGCTTGTTCTATTCAAACGAAGGCAATAACGTGGACAGTTTGCTCTTCACTACAGAGCCGTTTGCACTGTTAGCCGAAGGCGACACCACCTTTATTCACTCAGAGATAAATACAGTTTCAAATGCTCATCGTTATCGCGTAGAAATTGGATCGACATCCATAGAGTTGGACGCAACCTCCGCTATTGCCGCTTCCATGTTGCTTCAGTTAATACCGGGCGACAACCAGATGACGTTGAACATGGGTGCTTCTGTGCCCTGGACGAACTATGCGTTTCGCATCTTCAGAAAAGACCCCGGGTCCACTGACTATGTAGAAATAGACACTGCACTTACTGTAACTTACCTTGATACCGGCTTGGTAAACAACCAACCCTATTGCTACAAAGTGTTAGCATTGGGTTCATACTACGCGGCCGATGTGCCCGACCCGCTCTTCAACTGGAGTCAGGAAGTTTGCGCTCAGCCCTACGACCTGACACCACCTTGCCCGCCCACGCTGACGATGGCAGACGACTGCATAGAAGCAATAACAACGCTGCACTGGAGCAATGTTAGCGGATGCGCCGACGATATTGAAGGGTACGTTGTGTATTATGCGCCCACGCTTTCAGATTCGCTTATTTTACTTACGACGCTCTACGGAGCAGATGACACAACATTTGTTTTCGATGGAGCCGAGCGCAACAATCCGACGAGCATAGCCGGATGCTATGCCATCGCGGCATTTGATTCATTGAACCTATGGCCAGACGGAAACCTGTATCGCAATGTCAGTTCATTTTCGAACATCATCTGTATCGACAATTGTCCGGAATACACCCTGCCGAATATTTTCTCACCCAATGGTGACGCGTTGAATGATGTGCTTGAACCATTCCCCTATCGCTATGTTGACCGCATTTCCATGACTATTTACAATCGCTGGGGAGAACCCGTTTTCGAAACAGAAGACCCTTCCATTCAATGGGATGGAAAACACCGAGATTCGGGTAAGGTCTGCACAGATGGGGCGTATTATTACGTCATTCGTGTCGACTTCATTCGACTTACCGGCATTGAATCAACATCTTACAGCGGCAATTTGCGCATCATTGGCGGAGAAACCTCACCGCAAAATAATTGAGTATGTTTTCAGGAATTGTAGAATCAACAGGCAGTGTGGTGCGCATCGAGCACGAACAATCGAACGTACATTTTACGCTGCGCGCTCCGTTTGCGCATGAACTGGCCATCGATCAAAGTGTAGCACACAATGGAGTATGCCTTACCGTTGTGGCCTTAGACAATGACACATATAAGGTAACAGCGATTGCCGAAACATTGCAGCGAACCAACCTAGGAGAATGGGAAGTGGGCAGTGAGGTGAACCTGGAACGTTGCCTGCGACTTTCAGACCGCATCGATGGTCATATGGTGCAAGGGCACGTAGACACAACGGCCACCTGCACATCAGTTGAAGAAACAGGAGGTTCATGGAAATACCATTTTCAATACGAACATAGACCGGAGTGGACCACCGTGCCGAAAGGAAGCATCTGTGTGAACGGTGTTAGCCTAACGGTTGTTGATTCGGACAAGGGCAGTTTTTCGGTGTGCATTATACCTTACACATACGAGAACACCAATTTCAGACAACTAAAGAATGGTCAGCATGTAAACCTGGAGTTCGACATTATAGGCAAGTATGTTATGCGGTACATGGCTATTAATAACTTATAACACTACCCGCATTTCGCTCATTCTCCGCGGTCTTACCTTCGCCTTACAATTAAACACGCATGATTTTCGCGCTACAACTGCTGCTGAGTTTGTCTATCCTCATCATTCTGCATGAGGGCGGACACTTCATTCCGGCCAAGCTTTTTAAGACACGGGTAGAAAAGTTCTACTTGTTTTTCGATCCTTACTTCTCGGTAGTAAAGAAGAAAATTGGAGAAACTGAATATGGTATTGGCTGGCTGCCTTTGGGCGGGTATGTGAAGATATCGGGCATGGTTGACGAGAGCATGGACAAAGAGCAAATGGCGAAGCCCGCAGAACCCTGGGAGTTTCGCGCAAAGCCAGCGTGGCAGCGCCTTATCATCATGGTTGGTGGAGTTGTGGTGAATGTGATTGTTGGTGTTGTAATCTACAGCGTGATTCTTTTTACGTTCGGGAAAGAAGTTGTGCCATCAGAAAATGCAACCTACGGCGTGCATTGCAATCCACTTATGTATCACTATGGTTTTCGTGATGGCGATAGAATATTGGCGCTCGATGGCGTAAAGCCCGACAATTTTCAAGACATCAACAAGCGTATGATACTCGATGACCCGAAAGAGGTGACCATCGACAGATTGGGTGAACAAATTGTAATTACGTTACCCGAAGATTTCGGTCAGTTGCTGGTGGATAGCGGCATCAAAAGCGGCGCTTTCAGTTTGAGAATTCCTTTTGTAATTGATTCGGTAGTGCCTGAAAATCCCGCCTACCATGCAGGGCTCGTGAAAGGTGATAGCATTGTTGGCGTAAACGGATTGTATAGTCCGTATTTCCAGGAAATAGCCAAAGAATTGCGCAACAACAAAAATAAAGTAGTGCGCATGCACGTGGTTCGTGAAGGCAATACGCTTTCGGTTCCTGTTGATGTAACTGAAGACGGACGAATCGGGGTAGCGCCAAAATCATTGCAGCATTATGTGGGAATCGATACCATTCATTACAGTCTTGCACAGGCTATTCCCGGCGGATTTCACGAAGCATGGGAAACGGTTACAGACTATACTAGTCAATTGCGATTCTTGTTTTCAAAAGCGGGAGCCAAGCAAGTGGGTGGATTCGTAACCTTCGCTAAGCTATTTCCCAATGAGTGGGACTGGTGGGCGTTTTGGGAACGTACTGCATTCATTTCACTGGTGCTGGCTTTCATGAATATACTGCCCATACCGGCCCTCGACGGTGGACACGTAATGTTCCTTTTGTGGGAGATAATAACGGGTAAGGCAGTGAGTCAGAAAATTCTGGAACGCTCCCAAATCGTGGGCATGATACTCTTGCTCGGATTGATGCTATACGGCAATGGAATGGACATTTTCCGCATCATTACAGGCTCCTAAAAATTGGCCAATTCCGTTGCTGCGGAATCGAAGTCGACTTTTATGCTTCCTATTGGCAATTGTTCTTGCCAACCATGCTTACTCGCAACAAATCACATGGAGTTCGTCGGTGCGAAACGACCGTGCCATCGAACGCGTTCAGGCCGTTGCGCTGTCCGACACGCTGCTTCAGGTCATTGAAGAGCGCGACCATCACATGCTTCGGTGGGTTCGATTTGGCGCACAATCGATGCGTATGCTCGGAAATACGGAAATCATGCCCGCTTCAGAAGATGATCGGCTAGCCTATTATTTCATTCGTCGAGATACACTCCATACACTCAGCACCCGCTGGAATAGAGCACTTGAGTGCACGGAGGTATTCGGAATGCAATACGACACTTCAGGTAAAAGAATAGGCGACCCACTTCTGTTGCATACACATGGAGAGTCTTCCGAACCTCGCAAAAGCGTACTGCAATGCCAGTTCTCTCCCGACAGTGCATGGGTGCTCCTCTTCTTCGATAGCGATAATGAACGTAAACAAACAGAAGGCATTCACTTCAAATGCTTCGATCAACAATGGCAAATGGCATGGGAAAAAGACTTGCGTCTTCCGCCGTCAGCCAACATACTTCAAGTGCATCATTTCTTAGTGGATAACAGTGGTTCGGTATACATGATGAGTGGTCGTAAACCCCTCAAGTCAAACGCTGACTGGCAGCGACCACAAGGCGGTCAATATGTGGTTTACTACTACAATGCGCAGCGCAACAAATTGAAGCAATACGACATAAGTCTGAAAGACAAACAAGTTGTTTCAGTTGATTTCAAACTGAACAACAAAGAAGAGTTAGTGGTTGGAGGATACTACTCAGACAATTTTCAAAACAAGGCATCGGGCACCTTGCTGTTCATGCTGCAGGCCCATGGTGGCCCCATTTCAAAAGCAGCGTACACACCTTTCTCCAAAGATTTTCTCAAAGAGATGAGCGGAAAGGAAAAGGGAAGTCTCGATGATTTTTTTCTGGATCATTTGCATTTGACAACAAATGGAAGCATCGTGTTGGTTGGCGAGCAATACTACACGAGCAGGTATGTTTCAACCGACCCCACTACCGGCCGGCAAACCGTTGAGTATCGCTACAATTACAATGACATCATGGTATGCTCGATGGACAGCAGTGGGCAGCATGTTTGGAACAACCACATCGCCAAGCGGCAGCTTACATCGTCCATGTACGACTCCAACTACTCCTATTCGTTTGCGGCCGACTCAAGCCGGTTGATGATTACCTTCAACGACGATGCAACGAATAACGCTCCGGAAGAAGCAAAAAAACGGCGTGAGACATCGCTTTGGTCGGGCACCAAAAACAGTGTTACGACACAAGTAGAAATTCATTTCGATGGTCAACAAACCCGACGAACGTGCGTCGAAAATGACTCGGAACGATTGTTATTCAACCCCTTAATGACCGCATCGGGACCCTTGCCGTGTCGCTTTCTTGGGTTCGACGACAAGCGAACCTATAAGTTTTGCAGAGTTGATTGATGCATTTTCGAAAAGACCGTACTATATTCGCACCCCCAATTGACGGATTGGGCGCATTGCCTAGGTGGCGGAATTGGTAGACGCGCACGACTCAAAATCGTGTGTCTTCGGGCGTGTGGGTTCGATTCCCACCCTGGGTACTCTTATTGTAATGCCGTTAAGGCAGTTCATTTAACCAAAAACACCGTTTACACTTAAACCATCGGAACACCGGTGGTTTTTGTTTTTACAGCGGGCTTAATCTCTATTCCACTTCCAACTAATCGATAGGCGCAACATTCTTCCGGGCATGGGCACAAAGCCGCTTTCAAGATAGGTCTTATTCAATACATTGTTGACGTCCACAGACAGGTCGACATATTTCAACGCTGCGGTTGCACGCACATCATACACCCAATAGCTTCCATTGGTGAGTCGTTCCATGTAGCGTGAAAAGACCTGCAATCGGAATCGTTCGAACACCCGAATCTGGGCCTGTGCCACCACTTGATGTCTCAAATGGTTGAGTGCATACTTGCTGAAAGCCGTTGTTTCGCCCAGGCGACCCGAAAGAAACGTATGCGACAAGCCAACCTGTTCGAAAGCCACCTTATTCCTTGTATTAAAACGCAAACGCACTCTGCTATCAACACCTGTTACGGTTACGAGTTGGAAATTTTCGGGCATCCATAAATCGTCCGCAGTTTCGCGTGTAAAGTCGATGAAGTTATTGGTTCGACGCAGAAATCCGCTTGATTCGACCTGTAGCATGGCGCTATTCCACTTCAATCCCATTTCTGTATTTAGCGCCTGCTCCGGTTTCAGCGAAGGATTGCCCAAGTTGGCACGATCGGAATAGTAGAGGTCGGTGAAGCTTGGGTTTCGGCTGCCCAACCCTGCGTTACCAAACAACCGAAGCGATTTAACAACCGGTGTGCTAAACTCCAATCCGGGAAACACGTTGAGCCCAAACGCAGTGCTGTATTGCGCCATTGCACCAATCACCACAACCGCAGAGTTTTCGAACATGAGGCGTTGCTCAGCATAGAAACTGTGGTAGTAACGACTGTGCTCTCCGAGGTTGTTGCTATGAATTATTTCAGCACGCGATTCATAACCACCGCCAAACTGACCCGCCTTGTTTGTTTTAGAAACGTGAACTTCGGCACCGGCTGCCGTTGTAAAGTGATTGTTGCGATAAACCTCCGGATTTTCGCGAATGAAAATGTAGTCGTCGTGACTGTAACGCATATAAAGCAACGGCTGAATATTCCATTGCCCCAATAGCATGCGATATCGCGCGCTACCATAAAGCGTCTCGGTAGTTTCGAAAGCATTGGAATCATAAGGGTATGCGTAATAACCATTGGCTCCCGTTTCATTTCTGACAATACCCGAAGCCAAATTCAACTGTGACTTTCTCTTTCCTAAGAGCATAGAACCGCGATAGGCCAGTCGTTGCTGGGCATTGGAGGAGTTATATCGATAGCCCTCGGAGTCGAAATAAGAGGCGTCGAATTGATGGCGTTGCGACGCATCCTCATTCTTCCAGCCCGCACTGAAGCGCGCACCCGCTTGCAGATACTGCTTCACCGTATCGCCTTCAAGGGGTTCAATAACAGCAGCCCAGAGTTGAGCCGATGCATTTTCAGAAGCAGGCTCACGTGTAACGAGATTAATAGCGCCGGCCAATGCATTGGCCCCATATATGCGGGCTGCAGTTCCTTTAATTATTTCAATGCGTTCAATTTGCTGAATATCGATTGGCAGATTCATCATAAGGTGACCCGTTTGCGCGTCGCGCATGGGAACCCCATCAATGAGCACCAGCACTTGCTCGAAGGTGCTGCCCAATATGCTGAGGTCGGCTTGCGCACCAAGTGGCCCACGCTGTCGTAGATCGACTCCCGCAACCCACGTGAGCACCTCTGCGATGCTCTGTGCCGGCATGGCCAGTATTTCCTCTCGTTTGATAACCTGAATGTTTCGGGGCGCCAATTGAAAAGGCAACTGGGTAAGTCGTTTTTCCTCGATGAGAACTTCCTTGTACGCCGCAATAGAATCTTGCTGGCCTAGGGCAATAAATTGGCAGCAACACAAAAGGCCAATAACGAGTGTTTTTTTCATAGCGCGGCGAAAATAGGCAGGCAAGAGCTACGCGAAAAAAAACCTTGCTTTTGCTTAACTTGCGCACTCAATTGAACAGATCATGGCAAAAACAACGAAGGCACCTTCAAAGTTGAAATTCCCGTTTCAGAAGAAAAACTACCAACTCTTGCTGATTGGTGTAGGCATTATTTTGTTGGGTTATGTGCTCATGATGGGCGGAGGAAGCGAAGACCCGAACGTCTTCGATCCGTCGATTTTTTCGTTTCAGCGCATTACGCTGGCGCCAATCGTGGTGTTGTTTGGCTATGCCTTCATTGGTTACGCCATCATGCACAAGCCCAAAACAAACACAGAAGCATAATCACGGCCTGTGTCGATTATTCAAGCCATCATCATTGCCATTATTGAGGGCATTACCGAATTTCTTCCGGTAAGCAGCACAGGGCATATGATTATCACCCAACATTTATTGGGTATAGGCGACGATCCATTTGTCAAGGCATTCATTGTGAACATTCAATTCGGTGCTATTCTCAGCGTTGTGTTGTTGTACTGGAATCGGTTCTTTCAAAGCCTCGACTTTTATTTCAAGCTTTTCGCGGCCTTTCTTCCTTCGGCTATTTTGGGAGTTCTTTTGAATGACCTGATTGACTCCTTGCTGGAAAGCCCAACAACGGTAGCCGTCAGCTTGCTGCTCGGGGGTGTTGTGTTGGTTTTCATAGACAAAGTGCTCAATCCTTCCAAAGAAGTGGTTGTGACATTTCCCAAAGCATTCGTAATTGGTCTTGCACAATGTGTGAGTATGATTCCCGGCGTATCGCGCTCTGCAGCTACCATTATCGGCGGAATGACGCAAGGTCTTACACGCAAACAAGCAGCAGAATTTTCGTTTTTCCTTGCAGTACCAACGATGTTTGGCGCATCCGCATTGAAACTCTACAAAGGATTCAGCGAGCATCCCGACATTTTTCAAGGCTCTAATCTCACCCTGCTTCTTATTGGAAATGCGGTAGCGTTTGTCGTTGCCATGCTAGCCATTCGTTTTTTTGTGAGCTATCTCACCAAACATGGTTTTCGGGTATTCGGGTGGTACCGCATCATACTTGGCGGAGTGCTGCTGATTCTTCTCGCCTTGGGAATTAATCTACAAGTACTCTAATCCCAGGACGTGGGCAATCCCTTTCGCTCATGAAACTTTCAGCTGTTATCATCACCTTCAACGAAGAGCGTAACCTGAAGCGTTGCTTAGACTCGTTGGCCGATGTAGCTGATGAAATAATAGTGGTAGATTCATTTTCGCAAGATGGCACGCAGCGCATAGCAGAAGCTGCAGGTGCGCGGTTTATTCAGCACTCCTTTGAAGGACACATACAACAGAAAAACATAGCGTTGTCGCATGCACAACACGAGTGGGTTCTTTCGCTTGATGCCGATGAAGCATTGGACGAAACGCTGCGCGCCTCGATAACAGGCATTAAGCAATCGGGCGATGCTGCAGGCTATTCCATGAACAGGCTTACAAATTACTGCGGGCATTGGGTGCGCTATTGCGGATGGTATCCCGACACGAAAGTTCGTCTTATTCGCAAAGGCATGGGAAGCTGGACAGGAGTGAATCCGCATGATCGACTTGACATTTCTAATGGTGCGAAGCCAACACATATCACAGGTGACATACTTCATTACTCGTACTATACAATCGATGACCATCGAAAACAAATTGAGTATTTCGGTGATATAGCCGCACGTGAATTGTTTGCTCGAAAGAAAAAGATAAGCTGGGCTATGTTGCTAGTAAAAGTGATTGCTCAGTTCATCAAGAGTTACATCATCAAACTCGGCATGCTCGACGGTGCCACCGGTTGGACCATTTCGCGCATGTCGGCCTATGCGACTTGGCGCAAGTACACGAAGCTGAAAACACTTTACCGCAACGCATGAACACTTTAAAGCGCATCATCATTTCGCGAACCGACAGCATTGGCGATGTTATGCTCACTCTGCCGATGTGCGGTTATCTAAAAAAGCATTTTCCGGCCTGCACACTCATTTTTCTGGGACGTTCCTACACGCGAGCAATAGCAGATGCGTGTGAGCACATCGACGAGTTTGTAGACTGGGACATGCTCAAAAACGAAAGCCCTGCCGAACAAGTGAATGGGCTATCAGACTTGGATGCAGATTGTATCATTCATGTCTTTCCGAGAAAGGAAATTTTATGGGTTGCCAAACGCGCGGGCATTCCTTTGCGAATAGCCAGCGGCCATCGCATACACACCCTCACCAAGTGTAACAAATTGGTTTTTTTCTCCCGCAAAAATTCCGATTTGCATGAGTCGCAACTCAATTTCAAACTGCTCAAACCACTTGGAATACCCGACACCATTGCGCTGGAAGAAATACCCGATTATTACGGTTTTCATGCAGCATTGGATGTTGCAGCTGAAATTGAAAGTCAACTTGCTCTCGCTCGCGGAAGAAAAAAGATTGTGCTTCATCCATTATCGAAAGGCAGTGCGGTCGATTGGCCGATTGCAAGCTACCGCGAATTGGCCGCTAAGTTACCCGCCGACAAGTTCGCCATTTTCATTACCGGAACCGCAGAAGAAGGAGAGCGACTTCGCGAGCAAGGAGGAATACAGGGCGAGCATGTCTACAATACAACCGGGAAGTTCGACTTGGCTAGTCTCATTGCCTTTCTGGATCGCTGCGATGCTCTCGTGGCGGCCAGCACAGGGCCTTTGCACATTGCATCAGCGCTCGGTAAAAACGCCATTGGCTTGTACTCACCCAAGCGCCCTATTCATCCCGGAAGATGGAGCCCGATTGGAAAAAATGCCCGCGTTATATGTGCTCCTTTGCATCCAAAGAAAGGGGCTTCACTTTCGATTTCGGCCGACGAAGTTCTTCAAGTGATAGCGCACGTTTCGCAGTAAAGAGCACATAGAAGAACGCCATAAACATTACTCCGGCTTGTGATTCGAGCGTGTCCTCAGTCAGAAACGACAGCGCAACGAGCAAAACAATTATCACCGCGAGTGAACTGCGTCTACCGACCGTAAAAAGCGGAACGAACGTCACCAACAGGAATGCACAAAAACCAAACAGCCCGTAGGTGATCCACATGGTGAGGTACTGGTTGTGTGCTCTCAACCGATACGCATCATCGAGGGGTGAATTATTAGTTGTGTATGCCGCCTTGAAAGCGTCTTTCACATCGCCGGTGCCCACGCCGATCCAGGTGTTCTTCGATATAATCCACCAGCCTGTCTTCCAGAATTCCAGTCGTTGCATCACGCTGTGTCCATTCGGGTCACCTCCGGCGCGGTAGTTCGACCATTCAAAGAAAATACGATTGAGTCTTCGTTGCAATCCGATTTGTTGTGGTTCGACACATGTCGGAATACCCGACTCTATGGCTTGAATATCATCCGATGTAAGCGCCGTCACACCATCCGCATCCTTTCTCAATGCCTTAGATGCGAGGTACCGGATGAGTGTACCGCTAAGCAAATGTCCTCTGCCATCAACACTATCGGGATGAACAACACTCCTGGCGTTCCAAGCCTCATACAGCTCGTTTCTTGCCACATAGATCATCACATAGTTCCCGTTCTCAATGAGCGGAAAATCCAGGCTATGGTCATACGCTTCTCCGCGCGGTGTAAAGCTTTCCAGCGTAGTCAAACTCTGCGATTCAACATCGAAATAGCGTGAGTAACTGCCGTAAAGAAATCCGAATAGCGCGGCAACCAAAACAACTAGCGCACCCAAACCTCCCAACCGCATGCGCGCAGATTGGAGTTGAAGCATGTACCGCAGTAGAGCCCATACTAGCAGTGCGGTGATTGCAACAAAGCCGGTTATGCTACCAATGATGTAGATAAAATAGAGGGAAGGAACTGCGCAAAGCGTTATGAGTATTCTTCCTTGCGCAGTTTGATGTGCAAAGCGGACTAACAATGCCAGTGCAAGAGCGATAAGCAATGAGAATCGAACATGTGAAATGAATACTGATATACTCCGGACATCGCGGTCTATTTCAGGTGAGCCGAGCCAATACACTTGCAAACACCACATAACTGCAACTACAACGGCAATTATAAAGAGTCCAACCAAGGCTCGAAACTGGCCTTGAGTCAGCGGATTGGCCAACGAAACGAGCAGTGGAAGTACCAACAACGGAAGCTTCATGCGTAAATCCCACATCGCGTAACCCATGTTGGAAGTCCACAATAAACCTGCGAGTGGAAGAATAAAGAGCACTGTTAGTGCAACAGCAGTTGTGTTCGATGTAAACTGTCGCCATCTCGTAGCAAGAGGTACCTTATGAAATGCATCGGATGCCAATTGCAGCATTACGGATCCACCGAGCCAAAACATTCCAAACGACATGAAGAAATTGCTGAAGGAAAGGGCAACAGCAATCATGGCAAATCCGAGGAGTTGCAGATAGCTTAACCGTTTATTCCAATTATTGATACTCATTACAAACGACCGCCGCCGCTATGCATTGAGCGGTGCGGCAGAAAAAGGGTCACTTCTTTACATCCACCGGTGCGAGCAGTTGATTATAGTTGGAGGCAAAAACCTCCAATGATCTCACGATACACGGATCTTCGCGCAAGGCATTTTTGGATCGTCCTGTTTGGTAGAAGTAGCGACCCACAATTTCATTCTCCAGAAATTCTTTGATCTGTGGTTTAAACTTCATTAGATCACTTTCCTTCTTGGGTTCAATTTTCGCGAAAAGCTCCTCAAATTGTTTTTCCGATCCCTCAAAATACTTCTCTTCTTTCGCGGTCCTCTTTAGCTTTTCAAATACCTTCTCGGTATCTGTGTCGTAATGAAAATCTTTTCCGTTCGCAAACTCTATGAACTGGCCATACTCTGCGTCGGTTAGGCGAAAGGCATCAGCCGAATCGATTGTTGCGTGCGTGCGATGATATTCAGTTGCCCAATGAAAGATGACCCAATTTTCGAGGAGTGCTCGCACAATGTGTGATGCCTCATCGTCCTTCGCCTCGACATCCGGGCTAATGCCTCGACCATCGGTAACCGGGCGACCTCCAGTGGTCTTAAAACTGCGTATGAGTGAATCGGCCTTGACTGCAACTTCACCTGTGCTTTCGTCGCGGTGCGAATAGTCCAAGCGCTGTATGCACCGGCCACTGGGCGTATAATACTTGGCAACTGTGAGTTTGATTTTGGTGTTGTATGCCAGGTCCTTGGTTTGCTGCACCAAGCCCTTGCCGTAAGATTCCGAGCCAATAACCACCGCCCTGTCAAGGTCCTGTAAACTTCCGCTCACGATTTCAGAAGCCGAGGCAGATCCCCCATCAACCAACACAGCAATCGGAATTTGTATGTCGATGGGTTCATTCATTGCGGTATACGTCTTATTCCACTCGTCAATTTTACCCTTGGTTTTGACGATCTCCGTGCCTTTGGGTACAAACAGATTGACAATGGTGATGGCCTCTCGCAACAATCCACCGCCGTTTCCTCTTAAATCGAGGATGAGCTTATTCATGTTCCGTTTCTTCAGTGCGAGAAATGCCGTTTTCACCTCACTTCCCGCAGACTGAGTGAAGCCGGAAAGTTGAATATAACCGGTAGATGAATCGGCCAGCATGGCGAAGTAAGGAACGTCTTTGATTTTAATTTCCTCGCGTGTGATTTTGATTGCACGTGGTTGGGCCTCACCCGGACGCTGAATGGTGAGTTCAACCTCGCTGCCCGGTTGTCCGGTGAGTTGGTCAGTCACCTCATCGTGCCTTTTTCCTTCGACCGATTTGCCATTGATTTTAATAACCACATCACCTGCGAGTAATCCCGACTTCACGGCAGCATAGCCCTCGTAGGGTTCTGTAATGGTTATCTTCCCTTCAATGGTGTTGACCAGCGTGCCGATGCCACCGTACTGTCCAGTTTGCATGAACATCGCCTCTTCAATTCTCGATTCGGGATAATACACCGTGTAGGGGTCGAGCGACTTCAGCATCGCATCGATGCCTGTTTTCATCAAGGCTCCCGGCTTGGTGCCATCCACATAATAGATGTTGAGCTCCTTGTAAACCGATGTAAAAATTTCCATGTTTTTTGAAATTTCAAAAAACTCATCCGAAAACGTGGCCGAGAGCAAGCCTACAGATACGAGCAGCATGGCCAGCAAACGGCGCATGCGAGATTGAAAAAATCGTTTAATCATTCGTGTGTTGTTGGATTCTTTTGCGCCTCGACTTGCGATATTTCATTGCAAAACCGAAGAATCAGGTCGTTCATCTTGCCAAAAACGTATGGGTAGTTGGGAAGTTGTTTTCCGGTAAAAATAAAATGAAGAGCGTATTGTTGATTGCGCTGCTTCAACGAAGTATAAACAAGGTGCTTTTGCTTTCTATAAGCCTCGCGAAACAAGCGCTTCACGCGGTTGCGATCATGTGCTCTCTTAAACAATCGTTTGCTCGCACTAAACATAGCCTGAGCGGGAAAATCGACCGGTAACTCGTGCGGCAAGTACACCAAAATGATGGCGGGCGATTTAATGCTCCTTCCCTTTTCATGGAGCGCCTCAATGATTTTCCTTCGGGAAAGTCGTTCATCTTTACTCAGCGTATGTCGAATAGCTATATTCTGCACCCCGCAAAGTTAAGGAGGGTGGCATTTGCCGAATCAGGTTCGTTCGCTTATTCTTGCATTGAACCAAAAGCCAATTCACCATGCGCTTAATCCTAGCATTTATGTTGATGTTTCCTGCAGTATTGTGCGCGCAGCAATTTACGCTCGATGCTCAGCTATTCGATTCGCAAACCGGTGAAACACTCATGGGCACCGTAGTCAATAACATGGCAACCGGCAATGGCACAGTGAGCGACGTGTCGGGTCATTTCGAACTAGCAGTATCCGAAGGCGACACATTGGAATGCTCCATGCTGGGCTATAAGTTGTTTCGCTACACCATACGACCAACCGACAGAGGAAGAGCAATTGCCCTGAAACTACAAAGCGCAGAAAACGAGTTCAATATTGTGGTCATATCAGCGGGTAAATTCGAACAACAGGTAAGTGAAGTTACAGTGAGCATGGAAGTGCTCACGCCGCAGCTTCTTCACGACAAAAACGTGGTGTCGGGTGATGAGGCGTTGCAGCAAACACCGGGCGTGAGCATTGTGGATAAGGAACCACAAATCAGAAGCGGCAGCGGTTATTCGTTTGGTGCCGGCAGCAGAGTGCAAATACTGGTAGACGACATGCCTTCGCTGAGTGGTGATGCCGGCAGGCCGTCTTGGGACTATTTGCCCATTGAAAATGTATCGCAAATTGAAGTCATAAAAGGTGCAAGCAGTGTGTTGTATGGGAGTGCTGCATTGAGCGGCGTTATAAACCTTCGCACAGCTTCACCGGCCGACACAGCGCGCACGGTGGTAACGGCATACCAGGGCATTTACAGCACACCACAGAACACGCGCTCCGTTTATTGGGACGGCAACCTACAGCGCAGCGGATTGAGTTTTCTGCACTTGCAAAAGTTCGGTCAGCTCGATGTAACGCTGGCTGCCAATTTGGTGGGTGACGACGGCCACCTTGGTCCCATTCGCGACAGTTTGGGCGCTTTCGAAAGCGGCTACAATCCATTCACTGCCGACCGTTACAACGCCAACTCGCGTGCAAGGTTGAATGCCAACTTGCGCTATCGCTCGAAAAAATTTGTGGGGCTCAGTTTCGGATTGAATACCAACTGGAACACGAGCAACTCGCTTTCTACCTTGGTTTGGGAAAATGCCGACTCAGCATTGTATAGTGCATATGCCGGAAGCGCGACACGCACTGTGCAGTTGTTGGGTACCGTTGATCCATACATCACCTATTTCACACCGGGCGGACAAAAGCACAGCTTGCGCACACGCTGGCAATCGCTCGATAACAACAACGATAATAATCAAGGCAACTTCAGCGACCAGTATTACGGAGAATATCAATATCAGCACAACTGGGAAAAAAACGGTATCTCTGAGTTTACCACCACACTTGGTGTTGTAAGCATGTACACCAAAGCGATCGGTCAATTGTTTACCGGCGGCAATGACGATGGAAGAAACACAGCAGAGAACTATGCGGCCTATTTTCAAGCCGACAAAAAGCTGTTCAACAGGCTAAACCTATCAGCCGGTGTTCGCTACGAATATTTCCGCATCAACACCACCAGTGATGAAAAGCCGGTATTTCGCGCAGGGGCCAACTACCAAGTAGGAAAAGCGACTTACCTGCGCGCGTCGTATGGACAAGGCTTTCGCTTTCCGAGCATAGCAGAAAAGTTCATTGTCACAAGCGTTGGGTCCATCAACATTTTCGCAAACCCTTCCTTAGTTGCCGAAACCTCGGACAATGCTGAAATAGGGATCAAGCAAGGATTCAAGATTGGCAACTTCATGGGCTATGCCGACGTTGCTATTTTCCAGCAGAACTATGAGAACTTCATTGAGTTCACTTTTGGTCAATGGCGAAAACCCTTAAACATACCTGATTTACCGAATACTCTAGGTTTCAAAAGTTTGAATACCGGTAAGGCCCGAATACAGGGCATCGAGTTTTCAGTGATGGGTGGAGGAAATATAGGCCATCACGAGTTTCAGCTTCTTGCAGGTTATACGTACACGAACCCCGTCACATTAACTCCGGAATACAATTACGGACTGGCCGACGAAGGTAGTAACCTAGTCACAGCGGCAAATTATTTAAGCACGAGCAGTGACACTAGAAATGACATTCTTAAATATAGACTGCAGCATCTTGTGAGAGCTGATATTTTTTGGAAGCACAAGCAATACAGTCTTGGTGTTAGTGCACGATACAATAGCTACATGCAAAACATTGATAATGCATTCTTGGAATTAGAAGAATTTCCAGAAGCAACTGGTTTCAATCCCGGAATAAGACAATGGCGTGCAGATCATACGACCGGCGATTACGTTATTGATCTGCGCGTAGGGTACGAAATTGCAGGTCGCCACCGATTGGCCATCGTCATCAACAACTTACTGAATCGGGAATATGCCATACGACCGCTTGCCATCGAAGAGCCGCGCATGAGTATGCTTCAATACACGTTAACCTTGTAGTATTGCATCATGAGAGTTGTTGCCATCATACCAGCCCGCTACGCAAGCACTCGATTTCCGGGCAAACCACTCGTCGACATTGGCGGAAAAAGCATGATTCAACGTGTGATTGAACGCGTTCAACTATGTGCATCTATCTCGGAGGTACTCGTGGCAACCGACGATGAACGCATATCTAAGCATGTGGAAACCCTGGGAGTGAAATGCATAATGACGCGCGCTGATCATCCGAGCGGCACCGACCGATGCCTCGAGGCGCTGGAGCTTTCGGGTATCGCAGCAGAAGGCATCATCAACGTGCAAGGTGACGAGCCCTTCGTGGATCCTTCTCAACTCGAACAACTAACGCGATTGATATCGGATCCGGATGTTTCCATCGCCACGTTGGCAAAAGAGATTACCGATTCTTCGGCACTGTTCGATCCTTCGAAAGTAAAAGTGGTATTCAACGCGCACGGCAGGGCACTTTATTTCAGCCGACAAGCCATTCCCTTCCAACGCGACAGGAAACCGGAAGAATGGATCAGCCATCACTCGTATTACAAGCATATTGGACTGTATGCATATAAGGCGGATGCGCTTCGGGCAATTTGCAACTTGCAACCTTCGTCATTGGAGAAGGCGGAGTCACTCGAACAACTGCGTTGGTTAGAAAATGGCTATTCCATTGCTGTTGCAGTGACGGAAATTGAAACGCCTTCGGTAGATACGCCTGCAGACCTGCAAGCAATCCTCAATAACTTATCTTGAGGTCTTTCCGACCAATCGCTTAAGATTCTCAATGTGTGTTTCCATGCGAAAGGATGCTTGCATTTTTTCCTTTCCTTTTTTACCCATTTCAATTCCCTCGGCAGGATTCGTTAATAGACGAATGATATTTTCTGCCATAGTATCGGCATCGAACTCCGGTGACAACAAGCCTGTAACTCCATCCTCGACTGCCTCAGGAATGCCACTATGCATAGTAGAAACGATGGGCATTCCCATGGCTGAAGCCTCCATGATTGCTACAGGCAAACCTTCGGAATCACCATCGGGCCCCACCACAGAATGCTGAACAAAGATTGATGCGCGCTGCATAGACTCGCGTTGTTGCTCCGGATTCAAGCGACCGGTAAATTCGATCGATTCTGCAATACCCAGCATACCGGCCATTTCCTTGCAAGCAAAGAACAACGGGCCATCGCCTATCATGATCAATTTTGCAGAAGGCACTTGAGCGAGCACGCGCTGAAAAGCAAGCAGCACAGCAAAAGGAGCCTTCTTGTTTACAAAACGACCGACTGCTATCAGAGTATTTGAATTGGGATTACACTCAAGCTGAAAAAAAGCATCATTGGGTGGTACCGGGTTAATTACAATTTTCTCCTCCTTGCATCCCATCGCAATTAATTCGCGCTTGATAGAGTTGGATTGAGCGCAGACGAATGCAGCATAGTTGAACACTTTTTTATACGCCACGGCATGCTTCGAAACCACATCGCGATTGAACGCATCGTATCCGTAAAAATTGACAATCAGTGGAGTGTTCAGGTCTTGTACAACATCAATAATAGCGGCTGCTGACACTCCGTATTCCGCAATGAAAACAGAGGGTCTTACTTGAAGAAGACTTGCGCGGAAGGCTTCCAACGGATCAATTCCTTTCCCTGCAATCCTTCGTTTAATTGCCGAGAACAAAGTGTCCTTTTGCAACGGGTTTCCGTTGATTGATTTTGGATAAGGACTTCCCGAAAAAACACAGGCCGGTTTCAATTGCTCGAGATGAGCCTTGGTAAAGGTTTCAATGAAACCGTTATCGCAATAGATAGCCAATTTGCCTTTCATCATGCTAAATACCTTGCGATAAGTCGACTCAAATAATCATCGGAGAAACGAATTTCATTTCGTTCATAAATACGAATAATCTCTGCTAAATCAGGGGTAAAGCATGAGCCCTTTTCTAACGCCCGATAGACTGCCTTCTTACCCAAGGCGTTCTCAATTTGTTTTACAATATCGATAACGTGGTAACTGATTGGGTTTGCCACTGTGATTGTTCGTCCAAAGAAGTTCTCCTCTATCATAACAGCGGTAATCTGAACAAGATCCTCAATATCGATAAAATTCCGACAAGCTGAGGTCCATAAATCGAAACATATATCGTTTTGAATACAGGATTTGAAATAATTGAAAATGGTTGCGGGATTTCCGGATTTACCTACAACATTGGTAACCCGTAATACGAGGTAATCCTTCGCCTGTGTTCGTAAAAACGACTCACAATTTAGTTTGTGCTTTACATACAATTCAGACGCAAGCTCAGGGTCCAAAACACTTACGGTACTGAAATAAATAATCTTTTTATCCGGATTATTTAGAATGGTCGCCTGGAGCAAATCCAATTCTCGTTGAAAGGCCTCAGGTCTATTCTCCTTCGAATTAGAAACACCGGAAGCAAATAGCAATGTATCGTCTTCAAATGGATAAGACGAAAAAGCACTTGCAATGAGACCGGATCCAACTATCATTTCAAAACCTTAAGATTCCGCAAAAAATCTAGTGCGAATGTAATTCGAGAAAACCCGTTAACGCGCAGTTTCCAAAGATCCCGCTTGAAAAGGTGTCGTGGAGAAAACAATACGTAGGTTCTTCTGTTGAGCGCAAGAATTTCCGTCGATTGATCGCATTTTGGAAACTCCTTAAAAATTTCACTTCGAATAATTTTCTCCTCATGAATTCTGCGCAGTTGTTTCTCGCGTGAATAATGTATGCGAGTTGTGGCACCATGCGTGCGAAAATAATTCAGTGGCTCAGCCACGAAACCAACATTGGTTTGTTTAGCCAATCGAATCCAAAACAACCAATCAGATGCCATCTTCAAGGAAAGCAAGGAACGACAGAATGTACTTTGTGAAATCAGCGATCTTTTAAACAATACGGCACTCGCGTTTGGAATCACATTCTTGCGTTTCAGGGCCGTCGTAATAAACTCTTGGCCCGTCATCACAAAATCGGAGGCCCAATGATTGGGCAGAAAATCCGAAGTATAGGTAAGTCTTGTGTCGATTACCGAACCCGACACATCGGTATCAAAAGACTGGCAATACAGCACTCCGCAGTCGGTATTTCGATTTGCGAACTGTAGCATTACTTCCAAAAAACGAACATCCGCGAAGTCATCACTTTCAGCTATCCAAATCCACTTACCCGTTGCTAATTCAAGTCCCTTTTTCCATTGCTTAACGGTGCTACCAGAGTTTTGTTCGTTTACTATAAAATGAGAAACCTGTGGGTGTTGCTTCCAACGCTCCAATGTCTTGCGGCTAGCATCTGTAGAGCTATCATCGAGAACTATCAATTCGAAATTTTGGTAGGACTGATTGAGAATGGACTCAACTCTAGCCTCCAAAAAGGAATTATGATTATAATTCGGTAGAATTATAGATACTATAATATGGCCGTTACTGTTCATGTGCTAGGTTCAAATGATTCCATCAAGAGCATACAATTGAACTATTGCAACCAATGAGATATACTCTTTTTTGAGAAAGCGAGAATTCATATTTTCTTCTTAACCAATTGTTTCCTCCGCATTTTTATGACCGATTGCAAAAAAACGCCCGACGTAATTCATAGAAATCCTCAACAAATTTCTTTTAAAAAATTCAAAAAGGGCGGCATTATTTCATCCTCATCATACATTTTTGCTGTGTTGTAAGCTCTGCCACCCGCTTCTACAAGACGATCCTCATTCCTAAAAAGCTCAACCAGTTGCTCACTCATAGAAAGCACATCGAGATAGTCCGAGACGAAATTCGAAGCAGATCTCACCACTCTTTCCACTTCATGTGAATTTTTAAAACAGAAAAGCGCCTTTCCTAAGCAAGCAGCTTCAATTAACGCCAAACCAAAACTTTCCTCTTTAGATGTGGACACAAAAACACTGAAAGAATTATATACAGGGTAGGGATTGGATAATTCCCCGGTAAAGTATACCTTTTCGCTCAGGCTCGCTTTCTGAATATCATGCTCGATGATAATTCTATCTCTACCATTAAGAGCCCCAACCCACACATATTTAAAGTTGTTTTCAGGAAAAATTCGATCAATAGTTTTCGCCAAAATAATAAATGCTTGAACGCCTTTTCGTTCAAGAACAGTGCCTGCGCTTCCAATAACGAATTCATTTTCAATCGGGAAACTATCCAGTGCATTCGAGCGCTCCTGAGATCTACTAACTATTTCTCGCACATTGATTGTCGGGTAGAAAACGGAGATTAAGTTCTCATCTACTCCATAATCAAGGAGGAAAGATTTTGTAGATTCCGAGTTCGCAACAACATAATCAATGTGGGAAACAGCTTTTAGGTTTCCTATTCCAATTGTTTTAGCGGCAAGCTCTAACTCGTGCAGATGCCAGAGTTTTTTTACTTGCAATACGGCCATAGCTCGAATCAAATCGGAAACAGCAATTGTATTGTAATAAATTAGATCAAACCCTTCTTTCTGAACCCGCTCAATGAGGCGTTGATGTGGCGTTTTTCGTTTAGTCAACACACGAAGAAATCGATCAAAAAAACTCACCTTCTCATTTGCATCCCACGAAACAATGGTGCCATAATTCAATACATCTTGCTGAAGGGGGCCGCTTTCCTTAAATAAGAAAAACATATCAGCATCCGAATTACGCTTTAACCAAGCGATAATTCGAAACAGGGCCAAACTAGCCCCTGTTAATCTTGCCTCATGAAATACAAATAGAATTTTCATGGTCAATCGACAGTCGGCAAATCACTAATTTCCCATAACATCAGACTCTTGTCTGCATATCTGCCTTCGTTTTCCGTGCATCCCTCGGTAATAACTTCAATGGGCTGAGGAAAATTAAATGGGGGCAATGTCAAATTGAGTGGTCTCCAAATTCCCGTCAAGTCCGGGTTTGACTTTACATTAGGAAATGAAGTCGTTAGAAGATACTTTACATTACTCCTTTTGAGATTATCGACAGAAGCCAGAACATTGGCATTACTCAAATGAACCCAGCAATCCCTGATCATGATGAGTTCACCGTCCGGCAGTAAGTCGTTCACAATGTTCTTACAAACGAACCTCCTTGAATCATTTCCATATTGCTTGTTGTTATTCGCAACCAATTCATCTACGATATCAAGGCCTACATAGTTTATGCCTGATAAATCGACGTGTTGCATCCAAAAAAAATCACCGCACGGCGCGTCAAGAAAAGTCTTCACATTCAACTTATTCAACAACTTGGGTATTTCAACACTTATAATTCTCGTTTGAAACATGTCTGACCCTTGACCCGATATTGAGTCTACACCATTGAACAAGTTTTTTTCATAAATTTCCGTAAACCTGTTCTTCAGATTTACCTTCTTTCCAAAGACTCCGGACCAGAGCGCGAGCAGTTTCTTCTTCATAATCGAATTAAATTTTAAATAGGTTGCGGGCAAACCAATTTTTTGTTGGAACTAATATATTTTCTTTGTGTATCAAATCATGTACAGCAAGATTCCTGTGCACTTTCTCAATTTCCAAATTTAGCAACTCCCTGTTCCGGGCATCTCGGCTTATTCCTCCGTCCTCGATCTCAGCTAATGCAAAATCAAATCTGCTTATCGAAACATTATTACTTATGATAGCCAGAATAAAAAACTCCCAGTCAGAAACAACTCTATTGGATTCATTGTACAAACCATAGCGCTGAAATAACTCTCTTTTTATAAACGTCGATGGATGAAATAAGGAGGAATTCATAAAATATTTCATGGATAGAATGGCAGGAATTTTTACACTTGTTACACTTCCATCGGAAAGCCGAACCTGGCCATTTCCATAAACAATATCTTCATCGGCCACATACTTCAAGGCTTTGCTTAGAATATTCTGATCAATAAAAGAATCACCTGAATTCAAAAACAGGAGGTATTTTCCATTCGACTTCATAATACCTTTATTCATGGCATTGTAGATACCTTCATCCTTCTCGCTTACCCAATATGTGATTTTATCTTGCGTCGACTCAATGAGCTCTTTGCTTCCATCGGTACTCCCACCATCGATAACAACATACTCAAATCCTTGACAGTTTTGGCAGACGACGCTATCTATGGTTTTCCTCAAACCATTGATGTTGTTATAATTGATTGTTATTACTGTCAATTTCATCATAGCATACTATCCTAGGTTTATCAGCCATTGCGTGTATTTTCCAATGCCTTCCTGTAATGTGATTTTTGGTTCAAACTGAAATTCTCTGAGTTTAGATATATCCGCCCGCCAATTAACAGGGTCACCAATTTTCACTTCACCGGTGAAATCGATCCTTTCTATATGCTTAAACCCTTTGGCGAAAATGCTCACGGCCTCTGAGATTAAACTCTCATTGCCAGAGGCAACATTGATTGTCTCACCCTTGAACGCACCATACCTCATAAGAAGATCAATTGCACTCACCAAATCATCGATATAAATGAAGTCTCTACTTTCATTACCCGTTCCGAACAGGCTAATGCCCGAAGAGTTTTTACTCTTCTGGTATAAGTCCCAGAACAACTGCTTCTTCAGTCCGGGTCCGTAAGCTGAGAATATTCTTAGGCTACACGTTTTTAATCCGAAGAAATGGCTGTATTCCGTTAAAAGCTTTTCACTTAACATTTTGTGGTACCCGTAAGGGGATAGCGGTCTTAGTTCATCTATCTCCGCTATGGGCAAGACTTTTGGGTTTCCATAAACGGCTGCACTAGACAAATTTATAAACTTGCAATCAGGTGCATGATTCTTTATTGCACCCAGCAAGCTTATAACAAGCGACACGTTTAGCTCAAAATCTCTTTCTGGATATTGATATGAATAGGCCACATTAGCTGAGCCTGCTGCATTAATACAGATATCGATATTCCTACCTTCAAACAAAATTGAGAAGTCATTTCCAAAACTGGATTTGGAAATGTAATTAACCTCCTGCTTTTGCGCCACATCACAACATATTACATCATGTCCTTGAAGTTGGAAAAAGTCCTTACAATGCGAACCAATAAATCCTTCAGAGCCTATTATCAGAATTGTCATTTAGCTGATTGCATTTAAAAAGTCATTCGCGAATTTTCTGGCGTTGTCTGAATAATCCCTTTTCACGGGTTGGTGTTGATCGGGGTGGAATTCGATTAATACATCAGCCAATTGAATATGATCTTCCTTTTGAAAAAAAATTACATCATCCAACATTTGTTCTTTATGCACTTCGATATCAGAAGCAATAACGAATTTATTCATTGCCTTTGCATCCTCAACGACGGTGCTCCATCCCTCGAACAATGATGGCTGAATAACAGCCATGGCACCACTCAACAATTTCAATTGGTGAGCCCTGTCGATGAAACCAAGAAAAAGTACATTATTCGATAAGTCATTATCGCGAACAAAGCTCTTTAGCATTTCGGTGTATTCCGGATTTCTATAGTCATATTCCTTTCCGGTAAAAACAACTAATATGTCATCTCTCTTCTGTTTAGCTATTACCACAGCCTTCAATAAAGTGAGGTGGTTCTTGTGCTGCCAAAACTGATTAGGCGACATAAAATAGCGCCTTCCAATACCATATTTCAGCATTAATTCTTGCAGGTTCAAATGTTGGTATTGCGGATGAGTAACAGCAAAATTGACTACATAAGGCTTACATGAATATGTGCTGTAGATTTCATTTAGGTCATTCAGAGCTGCACGACTGCTTAGTACGAGTCTATCATTAGAGTTGACAAACTGCAGTTGCTGGTTCTTTCTAAGTTCCAACTCCTTTTCGGAAAAAAACGCAGGATAAAAGAAATCTTGAAAATCAGGGTACCAATAAACCTTGGTCTTCACATTTCGAAACTTCTCATTGTCGGCGTAGGGAAAAAGAACGTCTATAAATTTCTTATCAAACAAAGTCGAAAACCTTCTTTTACAATAACTCGGATTGAACCTGAACAGTATTCTTTGCCAGAGATTGTATGGGCTTTGGAACTTTATGTTTATGAATTTCTGATAGGGGTAATTCAGTTCGACAATGGGTTCACAATCCTTTTCATCTGTGTAAAAGACGACAATCTCCGGCTTTCTTTGGTCATCGATTAATTTCAGGGCTGCGATCAAATTGAGCAAATAGTAGCTTCCTCCTATCCAGTTTTCTGAATAGGAAAACAATATACCGACTCTCAACCTTTTCTTACCCATTTGAGTTCTTTTTCGCAACAAACGAATACATCCTTCCCGGAATTTCCTCTTCCTTGTGTGGGTTTTTCACCAGGTGATTTACTTTTCTTCCGAAATAGCCCGTCATGAAATTCAGATTACCCCAAACCCCGTAGTACTTCTTTATCATCACCCTGACGTTTTCATGGTACTCTTTCTCTTGTCTTTTCTTTTCTTCAATAGAAAGTGGGTAGTAATTAATAACGCTATCGAAGTGTTTTAAAACGCTTGTCACGGTTAATCCGGCGTTTTCAAACGCCGTACGATATTCATGAAGGGTAAAGGCGTTTTCTCCTCCGTAAAAACGTTGCAATAGATGACATTCCAAAAACCAGGCTTTATCACTTTCATTATAAACGACATGATCGCGAACAGTCAAAAACAGACCGTCGCTGCGCAGAAACCCTGTTAAGTTCTCTATGAATTTATTCAGGTCGTGGGCGTGGTGCATACACTGTCGTGTATAGACCACATCGAATAATTCATTGCCAAGTTCACAATTCTCTGCGAAAGATTCAATAACGTTTAGGTCATTCAGAGAATAGTGGTTTTTTAAATATCTGATGGCCCCTGCACCTACAGTGTCACTGGGATCTGGTTCTATGGATGTTACGCGAAATCCTTCCAAAGCAAAAGCCACAGCACTGACACCATTGCCGCTTCCTACATCCAGAACAGATCGGGCACCCGGGGCATACCGGCGAATTGTGCGAAGCGTTTCCTGAAACTCCTCGCTTCGTCTAAAGTTTTCAACATTAGAGGGCAAGTCCGACTCCAAATAGGCGGCTTTAACGAGTGTTTCCCACCCTTCCGTTTTCCTAATGTACTCTATAGTTTCTTCCCAGTTCATAAATTGTCTTCCAGATTTTTTACGAATCTTGCCGGGTTACCGGCAACCAAGGTAAATGGGGCAACATCCTTCGTAACAACACTTCCGGCAGCAACTACTGCTCCTTGTCCAATTGTTACACCTTTCAGCACGATTGTGTTGAACCCTACCCAAGCCTTGTCATGTATTATTATTTTGGCACTTTTGACTACTGACCAATTTTTCAATCCCCCTATCGCGGCATTCTCAACTCCTGCTTTCCAATCACGGACATCATTGCGGCGATCCAACCAATTTAATGAATGTCCATCATTATCGATGAAACTACACCCCCAAGAAATCATTACATCACTTCCTATTTCAATACCTTCGGCGCAAACGAATAAACTATTTCCAATAAACGACCTGTCTCCAATTAGGATTACGCCTTTATCGTTTTCAATTACATAATTGCCATTTATTAAACAATCAGAACCTATTGAAATACGTGAACCTTCTATTGCGCAGCGAATCTCGAACTTAGCCTGTTTTGCAATAGTAGCTTCGCCTATTCGCACTCTTGTGTCTATTGTGCGGAGACCCTCTGATTTAACAGGCCGACTGTTTTTCACTCGTGATATTTGCCACCCAAACAGCTTCATACATGTGTAAAGTTACTGGATATAGAAGTCACCTTCAAAAAAATGTACCCTAGGTTATAGTATGTATTTTTTGCGCCCATTAAATGCTTATTCTCAAGGTTTCGATGCGTTTGACCATTCCGGCCTCAGTTGCACGGGCACCCATCCCTGATACCCCCCAACTACGTTAAAGTATAAAGCCGATTGGGCAACAAATAAACCTTGAGATCCATTCGACTTATCATATAGACCAATAGTAATTGAATACCTTCCTGTCGAGAACAACAACTCTGTAAACTTTGCAGTAAATGAGACAATCCCTGAAGCATTGGTGATATCCACTTTGTCATTAAAGTTATATACTTCAGCAAATCCTCGCTGTTCCTTATCGTAAAACGCCAGGTACAAATGCGGTGCTATCGGTCTGAATAACTCCATAGTTATGACTACTTCTATTTCCTCTCCATACTCAACAACGCAATCATGGTCTGAACTTAAATCTCTGCCTTGAGAAAATAGCTTGACATCCACCAACCGTGCATCAGGAGAACCTATATAATTAGTGTACTTCTGATCAAATTGCCCATAAAAGGCTGATAGACCGTAGGAAATATCACTTGTATAAGCAATCTGTTTTCCTTTTGAAAGAAGCAAGACGGACGAGCACATCCGAGAAATCTGAGGCATTGCATGCGAAACAAAAATCATTGCTGTCTTTTGCTTCAATACATCCATTCTATTGATGCACTTCAAAACAAATCCCATATCGCCTACAGCCAACACTTCATCTATCAACAATATATCAGGTTCCATATGGGCTGCAATGGCAAAACCCAATCTGACTTTCATTCCAGAACTATAGTTCTGTACCGGTGTATCGATAAAATCCTTCAACTCTGCGAATTCAACTATTGAATCGAACTTACTACCAATTTCGTCTTTCGAAAATCCAAGAACAGCTCCGTTGTTGTATACGTTTTCGCGTCCGGTTAGAAAGGGGCTGAAACCCGCTCCTAGTTCGATAAGCGCACCCACCTTTCCGTTCATTTCAATTCGACCTTTATCGGGGCGAATCAATCCATTCAGCATCTTGAGCAAAGTGCTTTTACCTGCTCCATTATGACCTATAAGCCCAAGACACTCTCCGCGACGCAATTCGAAATTTAAATCGTGAATCGCCCAAAACTCGTCATGGCGCAATTCCGTAGACTTCTCCATTCCCAGAAACCCCTTCACGATGTCTGAACCACCATAAACCAGGCTACGCTTGAGGTTTCTGCAAAATTTCTTTGACAGACCCTCTACCCTCACCAATACTTCACCCTCTGAGTGTTTCATATTTCTTAACTTCCTGAGCGTTCAACAATAATAGGCAATGCTATTCGCAACATAATCAATCCAAAAAAACAAAGCACCGCTGCAACCATAGTCCAAATCAGAAGTCCGATATGCGAGCTCATAGCAACCCCTCCCAAAAGCCAACGGCCATGCTCAATCCAGGTAGTGACCGGGTTAAAAATTTGAATTCGACCTAGAAAAGAATCGGAATTAACAGCGTATACCACAGGCGACAAATACATCAAAAAAGGCAAAGCCAAATTCAAGGCTCGTGAAATATCGGTGAACAGAATACCGAAGGGTGCGATGAATATTCCAATGGAAATCCCGATAAAAATCACACCCACCAACAAGGGGATTAATCCCAACGCTGACAGGGAAGGTGAACCCCCCAAAATAAACAACAAAATGTAGAGCACCACGAGCTTTAGCGTCATGCTGAAGACCAGATCATAAACAGAGGCAATGGCAAGTGCCTCACGTGGAAAATTAAGTTTGACCATCATAGACATTGCACTCTTGTAGCGCTGAATGGGCTTGTTGACCGACTCGGAAAATAAAGCCCAGAATGTAGTGCCAATTAGAACAAATGCCGGATATGACATTCCTGTGTCGGATACCTTAATGACTCGTTGGTTATTTAGAAAAATCCACAACGCGGCTGATGCCAATGGAGGGAGAATAGTCCATGCGTAACCCAGCATCGATGCTTCAAAACCTGCCTTCAAGTCTCTACGAAACAACCTTAAACCCAGCGCATGACCATCTGCCAGACCACTACAAATGCCCTTGAAAAGCTTCAACAGCGATTCATTGTTAGACGGTGTATATATATTCGTGTTCATCCCGTTTTTTCGAAACGTATTCGTTATTTCTTCCACAATAACAGAGGATGCATATCTGGCTCTTGAATTTTCGACAAGTCGAATTCACTTTTTCCAAAATGCACATACCGAATTTTCTTTCCAATCTTCATCTCTGCTTTTTCAATCTGCTCAATCAAAAAATTCTTGTTGATCTTATCACCCACCAGCACAATGTCGATGATCCCCGTGTCTTGACCTTGCGCCAACTTGCCAACCAAATAAACTTCATCCAAGTCTCCGATTCGGGCGAGAATATAGTCAATCACATGGTTCAACCCGGTCATCTTCATCAAGATTGAATTGAGATCCTTGAAAAGCGGATGGCCAACATTCACCTTGAACATCTTCTTATTTCCCTCGAGCCTTGCCTCTAAAAATCCGGCCTTCTCAAATCGATTCAATTCTATGCGAATTCCGTTGGTCGATTCACCAAATTCCTCCTCGAGATTTCGCAAATACGAGCTGTTGTTGCTGTTGAGAAAAAACTTCATCAGCAATTTCATGCGGGTCTTTGAAGATAGTAGGGCCTCAATCATAATTGAGTAACAAAATTACTCAAAATCGTATAGAATCCTACTATCCAATCAGAAGCAATTCAGTAAACGGAACCACCGGATTCGCTACTCAACGCTTCCTGTTGACAACTCAGGGGGAACGGGTATGCATGCGTGCATGCGAAAACTATTTTCGATACCATGGTAAGCTATCTCGACCTCTTTCTGCTCATACCCATCGGTCTTGCCATTTGGCGCGGTTGGCGCAATGGCTTCGTGATGGAGGTATTCTCGATGCTTGCCCTTTTTGTTGGTCTTTACGCAGGTGTGCACCTAAGCGACTGGATGGCGAACTTCCTGCGTTCTAAGTTCGACATGAATTCGGAGAGTTTGCCAATCGTATCGTTTGTAGTTGTGCTGGTGCTGGTGTTTGTAGGGCTTTACTTCATGGGCAAACTTATCACCAAAACCGTGAGTGCCGGTGGCGCAGAGCGCTGGAACCAAATTGGAGGAGCCTTCTTTTCACTCAACAAAACATTGTTGTTCCTGAGCATTGTATTTGTGATGTTCAATGCGCTCGATCGGAAATATGGATGGCTACCCAACAAGCAAAAGCAACACTCCTACTTCTACGAGCCCATCTATAACTTCTCACTTTTTCTTCTGCCTTCCATGGAGAAGAGCGAATTCTTTAAAAAGCTGGAGGCAGACCAACTTGCACCCTTGATTGTTGCGCAGGAGGAAATACCGGCCGAGAAAAAGTAAGCGGAGCATAAAGAGGATAGCTGTTAAAGTCCACAGAGTTGAGGACTTTGCGCGACATCCACCGCTCAAAACCTGCCTTTAGTCAGCCCATTCGCCAATTGCCGCTCCAATTTGGAACCTTTGCGCATTCAAGTTGTTTTACATGCATGATTGGGGTTGAGTTCCATCGTTACATACCGGAAGAAGACAAGCGAACGCCGTTCGACAAGTTGCTGCCGTTGTTTATTGAGCTTCTCAATTACACGAATGGCGACCCCAACGAGGCCCTCGATTTCATGGAGGAAATCGACCGTCAGCGCCCACTTTTCTCGGACACCTACACCCGCGACGACTTTGAGCAGGAGTTGAAGCGCAAAGGCTACTTGCGCGAGAAATATGAAGCCGGACAAAAAGGAGGCAAGGGCAAGGGTGGCGGACTAACCGCCAAAAGCGAGCAGGCAATGCGCCAGCGCAACCTCGACCAGCTTTTCGGCAAAATGAAAAAGTCGCAACAAGGCAGTCATAAAACGAAGCAAGCCGGCAGCGGCGATGAAGCCACCGAACTAAGACGACCGTTTGTTTTCGGCGATAAGCCCGATCAGATTCTCATGACCGAATCGATGCGCAATGCGCAAATAGCGCATGGTGTTCACGACTTCATGCTCACCGAAAACGACTTAGAGGTATTTGAAACGGAATACCTCGCACAAGCATCGACGGTGCTTATGATCGACATTTCGCACAGCATGATATTGTATGGTGAAGACCGCATTACGCCGGCCAAGAAAGTAGCCATGGCACTTTCGGAATTCATCATGACGCGCTACCCCAAAGACTCACTCGACATCGTAGTATTTGGCGACGATGCTTGGCCCGTGAGGGTGAAAGACTTGCCTTATCTGCAAGTTGGCCCCTATCACACAAACACGGTTGCAGGCCTTGAACTAGCTATGGAAATACTTCGTCGCAAACGTTCAGGTAACAAACAGATTTTTATGATTACCGATGGAAAGCCATCGTGTTTAAAAGAAAACGGACAGTACTATAAAAACTCGTTCGGTCTTGATCCATATATAACAGGCAAGTGCCTGAACTTGGCACGTGCATGCCGAAAGAAAAAAATTCCAATTACCACGTTCATGATTGCGCAAGACAGCTACTTGCAGCAATTCATTGAAGAATTCACGGAAGCCAATGGCGGCAAGGCTCTTTTCACGGGGCTCGATGCATTGGGAGACAGTATACTCAGCGACTATGAGCGCAACCGCAAAAAACGAATCTGATAAACCAAGCAATGAAACACACTACCATAACAACCCTGGGAGAACTAAAGCAAGCAGGGTACGCGTCAAAAACAATGAAAGAAGAGCTGCGCTCCAACCTCATTCGACACATGGAGCGAGGCAGCAATCCTTTCAAAGGCATTATCGGCTACGACGAGACTGTATTGCCCGATGTGCAGCGCGCTATCTTGAGTGGACACAGCATCAACTTGTTGGGGTTGCGCGGACAAGCAAAAACACGCATTGCGCGCACCCTCACCGAATTGCTCGATGAGTGGATACCCTGTGTGGAAGGCAGTGAGCTCAACGACGACCCATTGCACCCCATCAGTCGCACAGCAAAAGACTTGGTGGAAACCCACGGCGATTTGACGCCCATTCGCTGGATGCATCGCGCGGAGCGTTATGTAGAGAAACTAGCGACACCCGATGTGAGTGTAGCCGATTTAATTGGTGATATCGATCCGATTAAAGCAGCAAACCTGAAACTGGCCTACAGTGATGAACGCGTAATTCACTTCGGACTCATCCCGCGCAGCCACCGCTGCATTTTCGTCATCAATGAACTGCCCGACTTGCAAGCGCGTATTCAGGTTTCGTTGTTCAATATTTTGCAGGAAGGCGATATTCAGATTCGCGGATTTCAATTGCGTTTGCCACTCGACATTCAGTTCATCTTCACGGCAAACCCCGAAGATTACACGAACCGCGGCAGCATCATCACACCGCTGAAAGACCGTATTCAAAGCCAAATCATCACGCACTATCCGAAGAGCATTGCGCTCGGAATGGAAATCACTCAACTGGAAGCCCGCCACACCAAAGACCAGTTGAAGCGAGTAACTGTCTCACCATTCCTTCGCGAGTTGGTTGAGATGGTAGCATTCGAAGCACGCGAAAGTGAATACGTAGATCAGAAAAGCGGAGTATCGGCGCGTCTCACCATCAGTGCAATGGAAAACCTAGTGAGCAGCGCCGAACGCAGAGCCATCATCAACAAAGAAAAGAAAACACATACCCGTGTTGGTGACCTCATGTCGATTGTTCCGGCGATAACCGGCAAAGTTGAATTGGTCTATGAAGGGGAACAAGAAGGACCGCACTTTGTAGCCAACCGCTTGTTGGGAATGGCCATTCGCAAAAAGTTTCCACAGATATTTCCGAGTCCGGAAACCATCAAGCGCAAGAAAATCCAGAACCCATATCAGCCGATCATCGATCATTTAGCGGCTGAAAACGTTCAGATACTCATCGATTTCCCACGCGATGAATATGCTAACGCGCTTTACAGCATTCCCGTGCTGCATGAAATAGTCGACAAATATTGCCCCGGTATACAAGACGAAGAAAAACTCATGATGATGGAGTTTGTGCTCCACGGCTTAGCCGAGTTTTCTGTCATTGGAAAAACGATTATGGACAGCAGCATTGAGTTTAGCGACATCATGAACGACATCTTTCGCAACGATAAAGACAACGATTAACGCTTCACGAAGCGAACACTTTGAAGTGCTTCAGAGCCCTGTGACTCATAGCCGAGCAAATAGGTGCCTGCAGTCAGTTCTGCTACATCCATGGTCAATTGGTAATGGCCTTCATGCAGTGTTCTGCGCATCTCTTTGGCTCGGTTGCCCTTTGCATCATATACCACAAAGGAGCCGTGCAAATTGCGTTGGTTGTGAACGTTGATGAGTAATTGATCGCCCACCGGGTTACCTACGATTGCAAAGGGTGCAATGACTGTTCGCTCCAATGACTCCACATTCGAAAACACCTCGGAATACAAATCGTTTTCCCACACCCCGCGGCCAAATGTGCCTATGCGCAGCTTGCGTGAGGAGTATTGAATTTCCAAATCGCTCACCATGGTGTTGGGCAAACCTGCTCCGTAATAAATCCACTCCTGCGAAGCTTCATCCAACACAAACACGCCCACATCGGTTCCTATGTATAGGTCGTGTTGCTCGCTTTGTTTGTCTATCACAGCTCCATTAACGGGCACATTGGGAAGATTGTAGGTTACGTTGGTAAACGTCAAGCCCGCATCGGTAGAGTAAAAAACTTTCTTGGTGGCTGCATAGCCCGAGAAGGTCACCCAGAGCTCATTGGCATTATTCGGATCCACGGTGATGGTTGTTATTTCAGCTGCTCCTGCGCCCAATACCACGAGTTCATTATCCCAGTTTTCACCTGCATCGTGTGTGATGTAAAGCATCGCACCACGCCCTGCATAGATCGTGAATTGATCGTTAGGAGCAACGGCCACGGCCTTCAATTTGCGCTCGGGATCTCCCGTTAAGTCCACGCTGAGTTGTTGCCAAGTTTCACCCCGATCGTCGGAACGAAACACATCGCTATAACCTGCAACCAATACATGCGCATCTTGCGGATCGAGCACATACGGGGCCACCCAATCGCCTCCGCCTGAGCCCGGGGGCGTGATTTCATTGTATTGGTCATCTTGCCACTGATCATCGGAACGATACAATTGACCGTAGGTGTAGGTCGTGTAGATCGTTTGCCCATCCTCGAAATCAATAGCGACCTCCATGCCATCACCACCGTTGGTAGGTCCCCAAGTATCGGGCGAAACGCGCTTGCGTCCGCCGTTGTCTTGCGTACCGCCAATCATGAAAATATCGTCGGTTTGTGCAACGGCTATTCGGTAGTATTGTGTGATGATAAGACCCGCGGTAAGCTCGGTCCATTCCATGGTTTGCTCATTGAACTTATAAATTCCGCCGTCGTTGCAGAAATAGATTTCATTCGTAAGCGGATGATAGGCAACAAAACGATTGTCGGCATGTACCTCAGGGCGCTCTCCGGTGTAATACCAATCTGTGAGCTGCTCCCAATCGAGGCCGCCATTCACGGACTGATGTGTTACCATGAAGCCACAATACACGTTTGAGGAGTTCACGGGTGAAGTAAAGAGCACGCCATCATCAGGCATTGCATCAATAAAGTCCACTGTTGTTCCACCGTTATAGGTGGCGTAATAATCTTGAATACCGTCCACACTCGATTTGATTCCGAGGTATTGCTGTTCTCCGGGGCTAACGGCGAGATACAGATAATTGGCTGTTTGGTTGAATTCGGTTATTTGCGTCCACGTGTCGCCGTGATCCCATGAAGCATACACCTCGCTGCTTCCCCAGTAATCATCGGTGGCGCAATAGAGCTCGCCATTCACGCCGGGTTTCAACGCCACGTCCAAATGCGATCCTGAGTGAACCACTTCCCAAGTATCGCCACCGTTTTGCGTGCGATACAACCCATTGGTTTGAGCAACAAAGAGTTCTTCCGGGTTGGCAGGATTGATAGCCATCCGCAGATAGGCAACGTTGTTGGTGAAATACGAGGTATTTCCTGTAGGCTGCCAAGTAACTCCCGCATCGTATGACTTGTACACTCCAAGTCCGTAGTTCCACCAACCGTTGTGATCGCCAACGGTGATGTAGATGATGTCCGGGTTGTTTGGGTTGATACAAATATTTCCTACGCTCACATAGGGAAGTGAGTCGCCTAGCGCGGCATACGTAAGCCCCCCATCGGTAGTTTTCCAGATACCACCGATAGGAGCGCCTACATAATATATTTCAGGATTCGTTGGGTGAAATGCAATCGAAGTTGCTCTGCCCATTCCGTTATAACCACCATCGCCGTAGGTCTGATTGATGTTTACCCACGGGCTCTGCACATCACGATTATTCGCTTCGTATTGCAGATTTTGATAAACTCGATTTTGCTCAATTAGGTTGGGGAACGAGCCGTCTTCATTGACTCTGCTTCTCCAGTACCACTCCCATCGTTTGAAGCGAATGTATTCGTTGTCGGTATAAAGCTCGTCAGCATTCAGGCCACTGTTCGAGAAGTATTCACTCGCTTCATCAACGATATCGAAAAAATTCGAACTACCCGACGCTGCGCTGTAGTGGAAGTTTTGTCCTGCCGTGTTGGATGCAACGAGCACGCAAACGAGCAAGGCAACACCGGCGAATAATCTGTTCATCACACTTAGTTCTCCGGCTTCACATTGGCGGCCAAGTACTCGCGATTCATACGCGCAATGACCTCCAAGGAAATGTTTTTCGGGCACTGTACTTCGCACGCACCAATGTTGGAGCAGTTTCCGAAACCTTCTTCGTCCATTTGCTTCACCATGTTGAGCACGCGCTCTTTGCGTTCTACCTGTCCTTGCGGAAGCAAAGCGAACTGAGAAACCTTTGCTCCAACAAACAGCATTGCGCTGCCATTCGGACAAGTTGCCACGCAGGCCCCACAACCGATGCAAGTAGCAGCATCAAACGCCTTGTCGGCATCTTCTTTCGGAATTGGAATTGCGTTGGCATCCATCGTACGTCCGCTGGTGTTTACCGAAACGAATCCACCGGCTTGCTGAATGCGGTCAAACGCGCCACGGTTCACCATCAAGTCTTTGATAACCGGGAAACCTTCGCTTCTCCATGGCTCAACATAAACCGTATCGCCATCCTTAAACGAGCGCATGTGCAGCTGGCAAGTAGTTACACCGCGATTTGGACCGTGAGCCTCACCATTGATGAACATGCTGCACATACCACAAATACCTTCGCGGCAATCATGATCAAAAGCAACAGGATCGTCACCCTTCTTCACAAGGTCCTCGTTGAGCACGTCGATCATTTCGAGAAACGACATGTCGGGAGAAACGTTAGTGACGTTGTAGTCGACAATCGCACCCTTATCCGTGGTGCTCTTTTGTCTCCAGACCTTCAGCTTGAGGTTCATTCCTTTTTCCATGAGTTTTTATCTTGTTGGGTCGCGCAGCAGCGCGACCATACCGTTTAACTTAATCGTATTGCCTTGAGTGCTGCAAGAAGGCTACTTGTAGCTTCGCTGTTGCACTTTAATGTTTTCGTAGATCAAATCTTCCTTGTTCAACTTAGGTGTCGACGGATCACCCGACCATTCCCAAGCCGCAACATATTTGAAGTTCTCGTCATCGCGAAGTGCTTCGCCGTCTTCCGTTTGATATTCTTCGCGGAAGTGACCGCCACAACTTTCATTGCGGTTGAGTGCATCCCAACACATCAACTCACCGAGATCAATGAAGTCGGCCACGCGAAGTGCTTTGGCCAATTCGGTATTCATATGCAGCGATTGATTTGGTACGCGGGCGTTGGCATAAAACTCTTTGCGTATTTGCTGAATCTCAGCAATTGCCCCTTTCAATCCTTTTTCAGTGCGCGCCATTCCACACTCGTTCCACATCACCTTTCCTAAACGTCTGTGATAATGGTCGACCGGTTCCGTTCCGTTGTTGTTGAGCAAGGAATCAATTTGCTTACGCACATTCTTTTCAGCTTCATCGAACTCAGGCGACTGCGTTGAAATTTTTCCGGTACGAATTTCATCGGCTAAGTAATTACCAATGGTGTACGGCAATACGAAGTAACCATCGGCCAGGCCTTGCATGAGCGCAGAGGCTCCAAGTCGGTTAGCACCGTGATCACTGAAGTTGGCCTCGCCACATGCGAACATGCCGGGCACGGAGGTCATCAACTCATAGTCGACCCACAAACCTCCCATGGTATAGTGCACCGCGGGGTAAATCATCATGGGTGTTGTATACGGATTCTCAGCAACGATTTGCTCGTACATCTGAAACAGGTTTCCGTATTTCTGCTCCACCACTTTCGTTCCGAGTTCAATAATTTGTTGCTCGGTCGCATTGTGAATTCCTTTCACGTTGGCTTGAGCCTTTCCGTAGCGAATGATAGCCGAAGAAAAATCAAGATAAACAGCTTCTCCGGTAGCATTCACCCCAAAACCTTCATCGCAACGCTCTTTGGCCGCACGCGACGCGATGTCGCGAGGCACGAGGTTACCGAACGCAGGGTATCTTCTTTCTAAGTAATAATCGCGACGATCTTCTGCAAGATCTTGCGGCTTCAATCGCTTGGCGCGAATAGCCTCTACATCTTCTTTATGCTTGGGCACCCAAATACGGCCATCGTTGCGCAACGACTCCGACATGAGTGTTAACTTCGACTGATGATCACCGCTCACCGGAATACAGGTTGGGTGAATCTGCGTAAAACAAGGATTGGCGAATGCAGCACCGCGCTTGTGCGCGCGCCATGCGGCTGTCACGTTGCTTCCCATAGCGTTCGTTGAAAGGAAGAATACGTTGCCGTATCCACCGGAACACAACACAACGGCATGAGCTGAGTGGCGCTCCAATTCGCCGGTCACCAAGTTGCGGGCTATGATACCGCGAGCCTTTCCGTCCACGATTACCACGTCGAGCATCTCATGACGGTTGAGCATTTCAACGGTGCCCTTGCCAATTTGGCGCGATAACGCGGAGTATGCACCCAACAACAATTGCTGTCCGGTTTGTCCTTTTGCGTAGAACGTACGCGAAACCTGCGTACCACCAAACGAGCGGTTATCGAGCAATCCGCCGTAATCACGTGCAAATGGCACGCCTTGAGCAACGCATTGGTCAATGATGTTGGTGCTTACCTCCGCCAAGCGATGCACGTTGGCTTCGCGCGAACGGTAGTCGCCACCTTTAATCGTGTCGTAGAACAAACGATAGGTAGAGTCCCCGTCGTTCATGTAATTTTTCGCAGCATTGATACCCCCTTGGGCGGCGATACTGTGCGCACGACGCGGCGAATCCTGGAAGCAGAGTGCCTTCACACTGTACCCCATTTCAGCCAGCGATGCTGCCGCAGAGGATCCGGCAAGACCGGTACCTACCACAATCACATCAATGCTTCTTTTGTTGGCCGGGTTAACCAGGCGAACACTTCCCTTGTATTTGGTCCACTTCTGATCGAGTGGTCCATCGGGTATTTTCGAATTGAGCTCCATTCTTTTTTAAGGTGCTTTAATCTACATTCATTAATGAACCCATCCCATGTACATGCTCACCGGCATTGCGGCAAAAACTGTTGGGATCAAAACACTGAACAAATCGCCGCAAAATGCAATGCCATTCTTGTATTTGGTGTAGTTCAAACCAAGCGACTGGAATGCACTGCGGAAGCCATGCAACAGGTGCCAGAAGAGTGAGAAACATCCAAGGACGTATACAATTACAACCCACAGGTGGCTGAATACAAACTTCATCTCGCCATACAAATCTTCCAACTTATGTCCTTCAAAGAAGACATGCGTTGGTTGCACGGTCAAACCCGTGATGCGTGATCTCAGCCAAAAGTGATAGAGGTGCAAAATGAGGAACAACAAAATAAGCGTCCCCAAGAGCGCCATGCTGCGCGAATACCACTTGCTACTCGCAGAGGGCTTTTCATAGGCATACTTTACAGGACGTGCAGAGCGGTTTTGAAAAAAGAGCATCAGACCATCCACAACGTGAGCGATGAGGCCCCCGAAAAGCACAATTTCCATTGTGCGAATAATGATGTTGGTTCCCATGAAGTGTGCTCCCTGATTGAACAGCATTCCGCCATCATTGGCGAAAATCAATGCGTTCAATGCACAGTGCACTACAAGAAATGAGATGAGAAAAAGACCGGTAATAGACATCCAGAACTTCTTCATCAACGAGCTTCCAAAAAGACCTTTTGCCATAGCGTGGTTTGGGTTGAAAAATGTTGCGCGAATTTATACTACACAAAGTAATGCAGAAACCTGCTTCCACAATTTAGGTTCATTCGATATAAGACCACCTTATTGCTTCCCGGTGCTGCCAAAACCTCCGGCCCCTCGGGCTGTGTCATTAAGCATTTCAGTTTCAGCCCAAACGGACTGCTCGTAGCGTGCAATCACGAGTTGAGCAATACGATCACCGTCTTGAATTTGCATGGTTTCATTGGATAGATTGACCAGGATTACCTTGATTTCACCACGGTAATCAGCGTCGACAGTGCCGGGCGAGTTAAGAACGGTTACTCCTTGTTTAGCGGCCAAACCACTTCTTGGACGAACCTGGGCTTCAAAACCGGCAGGCAACGCTATGAAAAGACCCGTGGGAATTATCGCTCTTTCCAGCGGACGAAGGCTTACGGCCTCATCAATATTGGCGCGCATATCCATGCCCGCCGATTGCTCAGTCTCATAGGCAGGCAACGCGTGCTTAGAGCGATTGATAACTTGTACTTGCACCGCCATTACTTTCCTTCAAAAGTTGGTTTGCGCTTTTCAAGAAACGCCGTGGTGCCTTCGCGGAAATCGGCAGTGCCGAAACAACGGCCGAACTCACGAATTTCCTCATTGAAGCCATTGACGCCGAGTTTAAATCCGGCATTCACCGAGCGCAATGCAGCCGCGATGGCCGTAGGTGAGTTTTTTGCAATCTTCTGCGCCATCTCAAGCGCCTTTGGCATTAATTCGGCCGGAGGAACCACGTGATTTACCAACCCCCATTGCATGGCTTCAGCAGCGGTAAGCATCGAAGCAGAGGTAATCAACTCAATGGCCTTTCCCTTGCCTACAAGCTGCGCCAGTCGCTGTGTGCCACCGTAGCCGGGTATCACGCCCAACGTTACTTCGGGCAAACCCATTTTCGCATTATCGGAGGCAATGCGCATGTGGCACGACATGGCCAATTCCAGTCCGCCACCAAGTGCAAAACCATTAACCGCTGCTATTACAGGCTTACTCATGTTTTCTACAAAATCAAACAAGAGCTTATGCCCCAAGGCACTCAAGAGTCGGCCTTGCTCTACACTATAGTCCGCAAACTCTTTAATGTCAGCTCCGGCTACGAACGCCTTCTCACCGCTGCCTGTTATGACAATCGCGCGCACGTCGCTGTTTACATCGGCGAGCGCTAGTGCTTTGTTGAGCTCTTGAATGGTTGTGCCGTTCAACGCATTCAATTGCGCCGGACGGTTGATGGTGATGGTCATTACCGATTGTTCGGTGCTCACCAGAATATTTTCATATGCCATGGGTTTCGGTATTAAAAAGTGCGGCTAAGATATTCGTGGAAAGCACAGCCTGTATGTGCTGGTGTTGAAAGAATCAGCGTGCCAGCACTACATGCCCTTGTAACTTCGTTCGGCGGTCGAGTGAATCAAATTCTACCACCCAATTGTACACGTCGTTTGGAGCAAAATAGCCGCTTCCAACATCGCCTGTCCAGGGTGTTTGCATGTCGAATGATTCGAACACTGTCATACCCCAGCGGTCAAAAATGACGATATGAAAACCGGTTACCGCTTGCCCACTCACACGAAACACATCGTTGATACCATCCTCATTTGGCGTAAACGTATTCGGAACATAAATCGGATAATAAGGACGCACATAAACCGTATCGTCATTGATACAACCGAAGTTGTCTAGTATGGACAAGTGATAGGTTGTTGCTTCCAAAGGAGAAGCGATTGTTACTTCACATGTGTCGCAACTAAGGCCCTCTGCCGGCCACCAATAACATGGAAACCCGAGCGCATTGCCGAACAACATAACACTATCGGGGTACTCGAAATACGCGTCGGGACCTGCGTCGATGTCTGCTCTGGGATATACCGCCACGGTCACGCTCTCGGTTGCCAGACAATTGTATGCATCAACTCCTGTAACTTCAAACAGCGTAGTTGTTTCAGGCGAAACATATACGATTGCTTCGTCCTCCGAGATGACCCACATGGCCGGTGTCCATGAATAACTCACCGCTCCAGTTGCCCAAGCGGCAATTGTATCGCCGAGGCAAATACTCCCCCCGCCGAATGCTTGCAGCACAGGGGTTATCACATTTACCAGCACCGTGTCAAAGCCAACACCGCATGAATTCGTGATTTGCACCACGTAGAGAGTTGTATCCAATGGCGACGCCAACGGAGCCTGAATCAATTCAGAACTTAACGATTCTGAAGGAAACCAATTCCAAGCGCTTCCGGGCTCTGCCAACAGTTGAACCGCCTCCCCGTTGCATAAACTCAGTGTGGGATAGGTCTGCCCTCCCGGCACATTTTCATACACCAAAATCGAAACAATTGCTTCATCTGAACATCCATATTCGTTGGTAGCAGTTACTGTGTAATCAATACTCTGCAGCGGCGTCGCAATTGGATTTGCTGAAGACGGAGTGTCGAGATAACTGGCAGGAGCCCATTCATAGTCCACACCTCCTGTTGCAAACAACGCTGCATTCTGACCAATGCACAACGTGGTATCGTTGGACGCATTCATTGTGACCATGCTCACTTCAACTACCACATTCAATGTTTCAGCGTCACATTCATTTTCATCGACCACATAATAGGTTGTTGTTAACGACGGGTCAGCAATAGGGTTGGGCACGTCGATAGAGGAAAGCGTGATGTCGTAAAGCCAATGTAGATTGGGGCTTCCTTCTGCGGTGAGCTGCGTGGTTTGCCCCGTGCAAATCACTACGTCGTCTTGAACGGTTGGAGAAACATCGGGAATGATTGATACCGCGATCGTCGCCGTATCGGCTGTGACGCATAGGCTGTTGTCGTACCCAACCAATTGAATGGTGTACTCGCCCCCCTCTGAATATTGATGAGTGGGCAATACTTCCGAGCTGGTTGTGCCATCGCCAAAATCCCAGAGATAATTGGCAGCACCTACCGTTGAATTGGTAAAAGCTATTTCATCGTCGACACAAACCTGTGATGGTCCGTCAATTTCTACTTCAGCTTGAATAGCACTCAGATCAAACCGGAAAACAGCAAGGTTGCAACCCGTGCTCTCGTTGGTATTGCTCCATGCTCCGGGCGTTGTAGGAAAGTCATCGTTGTTCTGACAACCTGCGCATACAGCGTGATAGACCGAGCCGTTTTTGTCGAATCGTGATGTGCCGCCATCCACGTGCTCATTGCTTTCGTTGCCTCCCAAAAAAGATCCATACAAAATGTCTTGCGCATTCGGTGTTAGCACGCACAAATAGAAATCGCTCCCGTCCGTAGTCGTTTGAAAAGCATCAGCCGTTATGGGCAATCCAACGGTTGTGCTTTGGTTTGCGTAGCAATCGCCGCCCAGGCCCGAACAGTAATTGTTGTTGATGTCGCCGCCCCAACCACTCAAGTAGATCTGCTCACAATCGCTCACCAAAAACGCCGTGGGTGAAATATCGATTGCGCCGCTTCCCGTGCCCACCGTGGTATTCCATTCCATACTACTCAAATCGGGAGCGAACTTGGTAACGAACTGCCCGCTATTGGGCTGGCCATACAGCCCTGGAGTAATGGGCATATTGCCCGTTGTTTGGCCGTAAGTGTAGATAAATCCCGCATCGTCGCTTTGAGCGAAATACACTTGGTCGTAGGCCGAAGTGCCGATATACGTGCCGCTGAGGAGCGCGAAACTACCGGCATCGACCAATGCGACATACCCATCCGTCTCACCATTCCAAGAACCATCTGCGGCGGTTGCCGAAATCCAAGGGAAATTATCGCTCTGTGTTCCCCCTGCGATTATCATCTGGCCATCGCTATTGAACTCAACAGCATAACATGCATCGCGCCCGTTGCCTCCAATAAACCTGCTTTGAAGCAGGGTATTTAAATCGGGTGATAGCTTGAAGAGAACACCATCAAAATCACCGCCTCCGAAAGTGCCCGCGGTAACCGGAAAATCAGTGCTTCTCGTGACGGTTGCGACATATACATTGTCCGAGGCATCCACATTTAGTTCGCCTCTAAACGAATCACCATAATTGTAAAAAAGCTGATCAGCATTGTTTATCCCGTCAATCTCCGAACCACCCACAAATGTGGATGCCAGCAACGATCCATCGGTATTGAACTTGGATACGAAGAGATCGCATCCATCGGGATGTTGCCCGGAGAAAAACCCATTCATGCTTAGGAAAGGACCACCCATAAACGACGGCTGAAATGCGCCGGCAGTAATAGGAAAACCGGCGCTTCCTGTTACACCGAATAGAATGATTCTATCCTGACTATCGACGGCAACACTGTGTGGGGTTTCTTGCATTTCGCCACCGACATACGTGCTGTAGAGCAATTGCGATCCGTCGGAACTAAACTTTGAAATAGCGATGTCAAATGCATTGGTAGAAGCCGCATTGAACGTAGAAGTGAAAGCCCCGACGGTTGTGGGATAACCGGGGTCAAACACAGCCGAGCCCGCAATGAGGTTGCCCTCAGAGTCGTCGCACGCAGTGAACCCCCAGCTATTGGCTGTTGATCCTATGTAGGTCGAGAAAGCCACCTCAGGGTCAATGATCAGCGTTGCGTTGCGATTGTATTTACCCACCCGAAAACCAACCGTATTTCCTTGAAGCACGTAATCGCAAGTCACCTCGCGCATTTCTCCATCGATAATCTGATAGGCATAAGGTTGCTTCTCGGTTATCGTTTGTACGGTGGTAGAAACAACCAAATCGGTTCCTGACTCACGGTGGATAAGCGAGCAGGTTGCGCCTTCAAATTCAATTTCGATGTCGGTCGGATCCGCACCCGGAGCGAGAACCCAATCGTATTTGATTCCTGCCGCGTTGCTATACAGCTGCACATCGATGCCCTGATAAACCCCGTGCATGAGAGCGCGGCCATAAACCGCACAATGAGACACCTGGCTTTCTGCATCCGATGAGAGGTAGTAATTGTAATAGTGCTTTTTTTCCTCGGCACCTGAAACACTTGCAGCGGAGCCATTCACGAAGTGGGCCTTGAACACATGTCCCGACAATATGTCGGACTCTGCTGTTCCGTGAGCGCTATGCAATTTCCCCAATGCGACAGGGTCGTATAGCTGATAGGTAAAACCCGTGCGCTCCGTCCAAAGCACACCTGAGTTAAGCGTAGTTTGAAAGGCCACTTGCTGCGGCCATTGTCCGCGATTCATAACCCATTCAGGCTGACCCAACACAACCAGTGCCCACAAGAAGAGCATCCAAACCGATAGGATATAACGCAAATGGACTAGCATGCTTAGAGAAGACTAACCTACATGGGATAAGGTTGAATAGCAACCAATACGCAGTCAAATATCGCACCTGAGGTGCTGAATGAAAACAAATAGTGGATTAAAAGAATACCGCTATTACGCACCAAAGCGATGTCAACACCAGCGCATAAAAAAAGAAGGGGGCCACAAGCGACACCCGGTAGTTTGCAAACCAGTAGCCAAGCAAAAACGCAAACGGCAGCAACAGCGACATTACAATCCACTTCCACAACAGCGCAAACGCAAGAAAATAGGAGCCTACAAGAGCTACTGCTACAAGGAAAAAGATGGTGCGAATCGTTTTTGCTTTATTGGAAGACCGCTCGGCGAGGAACAAATAACGCGGTATTGCAAACACCAATGACAGCAATACTGTTATACCGAAAACCCTGGATGACCGTTCCCAAGATGAGAAGTACGACTGCATGTCGAAGCTCACCCATTTTTTGAAGAGAATCATGCTATCCATCGCATCTCTGAAATAGAGCCATGAAACCCAATATCCGAAAGGCACTGCAAACGCCACTACCGGCAACACATACTCTCTCCAATGAAAAGCACGGGTAACCATTGATCCTATCCATACGGAGGCAAGCAGCAATAAATATGGGGGAAAACAAACCGCCGCCAATCCGTACCAAAATCCACATTCAAAATACTCGGCCAGCACGCGTGGTTGATGGAAAATCTTCAGATGACTATTAAGCCCCAGCAATACAAAAACATTGGCAAGCAGCACAGGCACAGAAAGCTGTATGAGCGCCAGCGTAGTACCCAACAGGGAGTACACCAATGCAGGCACAAATACAGGCACGTTGAAAAACTCATGTCGATTGAAAACGCTGTTGGCCAAATAGGCGCCCGCAATAATCAACAGACCGACGAGGCCAGCCAACACGAAGGAGGAGTCGTACCAGGTCACCAGGTAGCGATCAATAGGAAAATCTGCGTTAAAGGCTTGCAGACGGCCTTTAGAAGCAACCGACAACAACACAGAAAAGGTTGTAACAGGCAAGAGTGCCAGTGACAGAGGTTGGTTGGAAGCGTAAGTACGTAAAATCATTTCAACAATGGAACGGCAACAAAAATGAAGGCAACTGTAGGTCGTTTGAACAACCTCGCTTAGATTTGCCTCACAATTTTTTCAACCATGAATCTCCAAAGCATCCTTCGACCAATAGCTGATGGCTTCCAGTGGACGTTTAAGCACGTCATTGAACCTATTGGCCCGACTATGAACTGGATATGCATCGTATTTGCCTTTTTAGCCATTCTTTATTGGCTGCGCCGTCAGAAGGCATACACCGCAAAAGCGATCAAAGAAGGCACTACCGTATAAACGTTGCCTCTACATAGCATGAACCCCGTCCAAACCGACGGGGTTTTTTATTTACGGCTATTTTCAGCAAAAAAGCTGCCCCATCCATGCTCGCATGCAACGCTTGTTTACAAAATAGACTCATAACTCACCCTGTTCTACTGAAATTTGCAACCTCAAAACAACGCATATGAACGTTCTCATTTTAGGCTCCGGCGGACGCGAACACGCCATGGCCTGGAAAATTGCTCAAAGCCCAATCCTCAGCAAACTGTACGTAGCCCCCGGAAATCCGGGAACAGCTGCCATTGCAACCAATGTTGCCTGCTCGTTGAGCGACTTTCCTGCCATCGCAGAGGTGGTGCTTTCCAATTCCATTGACCTGTTGGTTGTTGGTCCTGAAGTGCCTCTTGTCGAAGGCTTGGCAGACTACTTTTATTCGAACGAAGCCCTAAAGCATGTCAAGTTTGTTGGCCCCGACAAGCATGCGGCACAGATGGAAGGCAGTAAAGACTTTGCAAAGCAATTCATGCAACGCCACGGTATTCCAACTGCACGTTACGCCACATTCACGCCCGACACATTGACTGCAGGCCTAACCTATCTGGAGTCGCTCGAAGCACCCTACGTATTGAAGGCCGATGGCCTGGCTGCCGGAAAAGGAGTGCTCATTGTTGACCATTTGGAGGAGGCGAAAGAAGCGTTGAAGACCCTTTTAGGTGGACAATTCGGGGCTTCCAGCGCTCGGGTTGTAATTGAAGAGTTTTTGAGCGGCATAGAGTTATCTGTTTTCGCTCTCACCGATGGCAAAGAGTATGTGCTGCTTCCGGAAGCGAAAGATTACAAACGCATCGGCGAAGGCGATACAGGGCTGAACACGGGAGGCATGGGAGCTGTAAGCCCCGTGCCATTTGCCGACAGCGATTTCATGCGGAAAATTGAAGAGCGCATCGTAAAGCCAACCATTCGTGGGATACAGGAAGAAGGCATGCGATATACCGGTTTCGTGTTCTTCGGACTCATCAATGTACAAGGCGATCCGTATGTAATTGAGTACAATTGTCGAATGGGAGATCCTGAGACGGAAGTCGTTATGCCGCGCATTGCCGGCGATCTGCTGCCGTTGCTAGAGGCAGCGGCGACAGGCAACCTCAAAGGAATGACGGTAACTGCAGATGCTAGAGCCGCTTCAACGGTCATGCTCGTTGCCGGCGGATATCCCGAGGAATATGCAAAAGGGGATGAGATTACCGGGTTAAATACGGTAGAAAACAGCCTCGTGTTTCACGCGGGCACAAAAGGTTCGAACGGCGTCTTGGAAACGAATGGAGGGCGCGTAATTGCCGTAACATCGTATGGCAACGATATTCACGATGCCTTAAAGACATCGTATGAAAACGCCGCAAAAATCAACTGGAAAGGCAAATACTACCGTACCGACTTAGGCCGCGACCTGAAGTAGTAGGAGTTAAATCAAGAAATCGACCCCGTCGTATTTCGTCACGATTTGCTCGAGTTTTCTGAGTATCACTTCGACATCGCTGGTGGTAACGAGCTCCATGCGGTCTTCCTTAAAATGAGGTAGCCCTTTGAAGTAGTTGCTGTAGTGCCTCCTCATTTCAAGCACACCCAAAACAGGTCCCTTCCACTTTATAGAAAACTCAAAATGCCGTCTGCAAGCTTCTACGCGCATAGCCACAGTGGGAGGAGGAAGTTTTTCACCGGTCTTTACAAAGTGTTTGATCTCATTGAAAATCCACGGATAACCAATGCTGGCGCGGCCTATCATAACACCATCCACACCATAACGGTTTTTGTATTCCACCGCCTTCTCCGTTGAATCTATATCGCCGTTACCGAAAATCGGGATGCGCATGCGTGAGTTTTCTTTAATGCGCGCAATAAGCGTCCAGTCTGCTTCTCCCTTATACATCTGCACGCGTGTGCGTCCGTGCACGGTGAGCGCCTGTATGCCGATGTCTTGCAGTCGCTCTGCAACCTCCACCACATTCTTGGTTTCTTCGTCCCAACCGAGACGTGTTTTCACCGTAACGGGTAGCTTGGTAGCTTTTACGATTGCCTCCGTCATGGATACCATTTTGGGTATATCCTTCAAAATACCTGCACCGGCTCCTTTGCACGTCACCTTGCTTACCGGGCAACCGTAATTGATATCGAGCAAATCGGGCTGTGTGGCCTCAATGATCTCTGCGCACTTCACCATCGTTTCGGTGTCGCTTCCAAAAATCTGCACGCCGATTGGCCTTTCATACTCGAATATATCGAGCTTCATGCGGCTCTTCGCCGCGTCCCGAATTAGACCTTCACTGCTTATAAACTCAGTATACATGAGGTCAACTCCATTCTCCTTGCACACCAAACGAAACGGTGGATCGCTTACGTCTTCCATGGGCGCAAGCAACAGTGGAAATTCAGGCAGCTCTATGTTACCAATTTTAATCATTCTGAAAATGGACTGCAAAGATACTTTGCTTCCTTTGTAGCATGAACTCAATCTTACGAGGTTTAAGCCCAACGCCGCAACTCATCCTATTCATGGCACTCACACTCACCTGCATTGGGTTGGGCACCATCGTGGCCATGGGCGTAGGCACTACTGTTTTCGGCATACCGCTGGAAGACTTGCCTTTGGTGCTGTCTCAACCGCAATCGAAATATGCACATGCCCTGATTTGGATGAACAACCTCACCCAACTCATCGGATTTGCACTGCCTGTATTGCTTTTCTTCTTGCTTTTCGGAGGTTCATCGATTCACAACCTTTTACTAAAAAACCCTGGTATTTACTTTTTAATCGCTCCACTCCTCATTGTTAGTGCAGCGCCTCTCATCGACATATCGGCCTTTGTGAATGGACTTCTCATTCCGGAAAACTCGTGGCTCGAGCGTACCTTCAAGCCCACAGAAGAACTTGCACAACAAATGACCCGCATGTTCCTTGACCCGTCATCCGGAGTGCCTGTTGCAGTAGCTTTTTTGAGCATTGCCATTATTCCCGCGGTTTGTGAAGAGCTTGTTTTTCGCGGTGTTATGATGCCGCTGCTGGCGAAAATGACCCGCAACATCCATGCAGCCGTTTGGATTACCGCCATTCTCTTTAGCCTTATCCACGTGCAATTCTATGGGTTTTTACCGCGTATGATTATGGGTGCGCTTCTTGGTTATTTCGTTGTATGGAGTGGTAGTCTATGGAGCTCCATTTTGGCGCATTTCATCAACAATGCCTCTGCCTTTCTGATGTTTCAATACTTCGGCACGCTGGAAACTCCTGAAAACAGCATATTCAGTCATTGGGCTTTCTATAGCATCGCATCGTTGGTTTTCGTTGTGCTTTTTTTTGTTGCTCGCAAAAAAAGCAATTGGCCTTGGAACAGCTTCACCTACCTGGGCATTCCCGACAATCAAGAAGTAAAGCCTGAGCCATCATCAGTCCGACTGTAGCATACACTGCGCCCAACGCAGATCTTCCGGTGTTGTTATTTTAATGTTTTCTCGATTGCCCTCGAGTAAATGAATGGAATGTCCTGCCGCTTCCATAACCGATGCGTCGTCGGTAAATGCCACAGAGTATGCTTGGTTATATGCCTGCTGCAACTGCTGCAATTGAAAACATTGAGGCGTCTGAACGATGCGATATACAGTGCGATCAACCGAATGGTTGCGCTCTCCCTCGATTATTCGCACACTGTCATTGATCGTAATAACAGGCACTGCACTCGCCCCTGTTGCAGCCGCATCGTAGCAACGCTGCAAGGTTTCCATGCTTACTAGTGGCCTCACGCCATCGTGAATTCCCACTACAGCCGTATCATCTTTAATTGTGTCTACTGCGCACTTTACGGAGTGAAATCGCTCAGCGCCCCCTGGAATTAATTGGTGGGGAATTGTAAAGTTATGCTGACCGGCAAGCTCGTTCCAATACCCGAAATAATCCGGATGCAACACCAACAGTAAGGTCATACTCGCATCAAATGCATGCAAGCGCTGCAAAGTGTGCATGAGAATCGGCTTTCCCGCAAGCAAGAGAAATTGCTTAGGAACAGGGGCCCCCATACGATTACCAATACCTGCTGCTACTATTACTGCATACCGGTTTCGTTTCATCCTAAAAAAGAAACCCCGCTCTAAGACGGGGTTTCAGAGTTGGTATATCGAATTACTTGATAAACTTCTGTGTAAACAAAGCCTTATTTCCGGCACTTAACACGAGTGTATATGCGCCCTTACTAAGTTCCGTTGTGGAGAATTCTCGCTGAGAGCCGCCTACCATTGCAAATGCGGTTGTTTGAACCAATCGACCCTGTGAGTCGAATAGTCGTGCGTCCACTTGCTGTGTTTCAATGTTTGCAAACAACAAGGTAACACTAGCCGTCGTCTGTGAGACCTTAATAGCATTGTCAATTGCCGCTGAGTCGTCCTGTAAGCTTAATGCCTGAACACTTCCGTTGGCAGTTGCATTGCAATCGCCTTGACAAACCACACTATACGTTAGCGTTTCGCCAGCTGACAGCAATAGCTGGGCCTCATTGCCAATAATCTCTACACCATTCGAGAAACTCCAGGTGCAAATACCCGTCTGCGCGAGAACCGCATTGAGCTGAGCGGCAAATTGATTGTCGACCATTGCCACTAGTTGTTGTTCAACTGCAATTGTATTGGCTTGAGAATCGCGCAAATCAACCTCCAGGACTTCATATGCACAAGGAGTGAAAACATGCACAGTATAAAGCCCTGCAGTCAATTCCTCCACCAACGCGTTGGTTCCCTCAATGTTGGCTGTGCGCACCAGTTCGTTTTGTTCATTGCGCACTTCATACGTAAACCATTGGGCATTCTCAACCTCAAAAGTGAACATGCCGGAAGTGCCTTGGTTGCATTCTACAGGCTCTGTGCCTGTTAGTTGTGTATGAATCGCAGCGGGCTGCTCGACATCAATAACGGCAGACGACACTCCGCAGGAAGCGTGATCAACTTGCAACAAATAAGAGCCGGCTTCCAAATGATCGAATGTTACAGAACCATTAGCCATAAAGTCGTATCCATTTTCAGCACTCAACGAAACGTTCCAATCAGATGAAGGAACGCTCACGTCAATCGAGGCGTCGGCCAAACCATTGCATGAACTGCCTGTAACCGTGGTTACTGCTGCTGGTGTCGAGCGAATGATGTAACGAACGCCCTGGAATGCATCACTCACTTCAACAGTTACGCTCATACCTTGTGTTAACGTTGTGATTGCTCCGGTCATTACATCTTCCATCGTCAGGCAAGCCCCAAGCGGAAGATTCTGTACATCGACCACGGAGAAGGTATAAACACCTGCCTCCGGCATATCAAGTACCACCGGGATTTCAACAGCGTCTGTATATGGGCGAGCATCTTGCGCCAATGGAGCGCCATCCGCTGCCTGGAGGGTCATTTCAACCGACTCAGCAACCGGGCTTTGAAGGTCTGCAACATCCCAAGCGTCATAATTCACTTCCGCATCGTCTGTAAAGACAATCATGCTTTCATCAGAATAGGAGCCCTTCGAGAAACGCAATGCAACAAATGCGTTGTTCGCATCTTCGCTGCGTTCAAATGCTGCACCTGTATTCGTTTTGTGAGTTTCCTGAAACACCAAGTTCTGGCCTGCTGCATTCACCTTTACCAAGAAGCCTTGGCTATGAGCTATGTAGCGCGAAGCGGAACCTGTGTTGGTCGTTGCATTGCGGAACTTGTATGAATTCGTTTGATAATCGAACACGTAATACACCTTTGGTCCGGTAAGGGATGCCGACGCCAAATTCCAGTCAACTTCAGACGGGTATGGGTTACCAACAAGGTTCCAACCGTAGTCGAAAATTCCTCCGGGTGACGTCACTGTGTAGCTAAGCGGAATAGAAACTTGTCCACTTTGAATCAAACCTGTATTGTCGAGGTTCTGCACAGCCCCAGCCAACCAGATGTAGTAACCACGGTTGTTTTCCAGCGCATTGGTTACGTTGGTTACACCGACATATCCCGTGTTCATGGTGCCTGAAGCTGACTCGTTGTAATACTGTACGTTGTTGAATCCGTATGAAGGATAATCTGAGCCCGTAAATCCGGTGGTTACAATATCATCGTTCCAAGCGGCAACGGTTTGACTTTGAATAGGACAAGCCAGATTGAACCAATAGCCCTGCGAGCTTGGAATTGAAGGAATGTATCTCTGCAACTCAACGTTACCGGAAACAGCTGCACCCGACTTTATCTCACCAATGGATGCAGAGCCGCTCGAGTTTGAAACCAACCTCAAATTCGCGTTGGTTTGCAGTGTGCCTTCCAGCATTGATACAACACCATTCACAGATACAAGCGAAGGTGTCAAGCTCACGTTGGAGCCATCGTTGTCGATTGTCAAATTGTTGAACGTGGTCTGAGACGCTCCGAGCGCAAAACCAATCGTTTGAGCTGTCTGTCCTTTGAACACCACGGTTGATGTACCCGGGGTAAATGTTCCTTCGTTGATCCAGTTTCCATGCACACGCATCTCACTGCTACCTGCGCTAAGTGTTGCGCCTGCGTTGATCGAAAGGTCATTCAGCAACCATGTACCTGTTGCAGTTACCGTGTGACCCGATTGAATCTGGAAGCGATCATAACGACCGGAAACTACCGCTTGAGCGGTACCAACTGCCGTTGGAGCCCAAATAGACGCATTTGAACTTCCGGTGCCTTGGCTATACCACAAGCGCTTGCAACCTGATTGAACAACCGACGCATCGTCGAGTCGGAACAAATCGGAAGCCGCTGCCAGGTATTTAAAGCGCACTCCAAAATACTTTACAATCGGGAAGGTGATGGCGCCTCCTGAGGCGTCTGTTCCGGTGCCCAACGAAGTTAACCCGTTGAAACCTCCGTTATTGTCAACGCTCAAGCCCCAAGTACCATCTTCATCAAGCGTAACTTGGATTCCCACTCGTGTTCCACCATTCACGTTGTCAACCCAATCAGTTGTTGAGTTGACAATTGGTGTAGTAGCGTATGCTCCATCGGTTACGCGATACAAGCGAATGTAATCTGCGGTGCCTGCAGAAGGCAACGAACCCTGGTCAATAACCACCGCATAGCCATCAACGCCGGCACTGTACAAATTAGAGTCGTTGGCGGCAAGGAAAATCTGGAAATTGTTATTGGCACTTGCATCATTTGCAAAGGCCACCTCGAAACGCCAAGTTGTTGTAATACCCACCAAATTCGCGTCATCGATTGGATAAGCTAAAGAAGACTGACCAGCTACAGCTTGTGAGCTGTGACGAGCCGAGTGTGAGCCTTCGATGGGCGAGGTTGTGTTGGCGCTCCAAGCCGTTCCATTGGTTATCCAACCGGTAAGAGTGCCTGTATTAAAATCCTGATCCACCAAGGTCTCGTAACCGGAGTCATCGTCAACCACCGACAAATCGAGAGAGTCGGCGTCTGCTATGAACGAGTTTGTTCCACCGCTTACGTTTTGCAAGCGGAACAACAGTCCTGCTACATCATCGCACAAGGCGTTGTTGGATGGGTCGATGTAGATGTATTTCGTACCGCTGGTGCCTGCAGCCCACGTCAAAGTTTGTGTGGTATAGCTCGCCGCGTATGCAGTCGAAGGATTTGGCCCACCGCCTACCCGGGTTGCATCACCGGTGAGGGTGATCTGAACGCTCGTCGCAGCCGAGCCGGAAGGATTGAAGATATCCACACCAATTGCGTAGTTGTTGGCCAACGTGGCATCTTCAGTTACGGAGCCACTCACAGCACCATTGAAAGACACGTAGGTATCTGGGGGCAATGCACGGAATCGGAAACTATCAAACTCAGCGGCTGCGCGCCCTTCTGCAGTGTTGTCGTGTATAGCCATGAAGCCGAAATACCCATTGGTAGAAGGCTGGTAGGTATTTTCCGTAACCCCTCCCAAATTCACAGTAGAGACCGATTCGGGGCAGCTATTCGGAGTAGGGGTTGCCTGTGTATTTATGCTGTTCGTAGGAAGTGTCGACGTGAAAATAGTCCATTCTCCGAGTTGTGTTCGTATTACCTTGAAGGTTACTCCGTAATCCGTCAGAGCAGTTGGAATTCCGCTAGCAGAAGTAAACACGGTTGTTGCCACGCCATTATCGATGCGTTGCAGGCGTATGAAGGAAGTACCGGTTTGGCCAATCAAAATTCGATAGCCGTCAACAGTACCCGACTCCAGGTTCGATTCATTGGCATAGAGGTAAACGGCTTGTTGGTTATTCGCGTCCAAATCGGAAGGAGCGCCACCCACACCGTCACGACCAACCCAAAAATACCATTCCTGTTGCGCGTCCCAAGTCGTGATTTGCGTGCTGATGTACTGTGAGCCTGACCCGGAGGCAACATTCAATTTCGGAGTATGCGTTCTATTGGCCTCGCTGCCTGTCAGACCGGAAGTTGTTGAGTTGTTTGCAACCGAAAAATTAGCTGCGTCGCCGCTCCATGTTGGCGAAGTAAAATTTGAATCACCAAAATAATCGTTCGACTCGAATTCGAAGTAGGCTCTGAAATTTGCTCCACCATTGTTCGAGAATTTGGTGTTGGTGCAACCACCGGCATCATCACCGGTTGCCTCAAAATAAACCTCAATGACATACATGCCGGAGAGAGTAAGGCCATTCAACAAGTTCAGTGTTGAACTTGGAACTGCACGCCATTTCTGGTCACCAGTGTTACTGACATCCGGACCACAAGCGCCGCCTGAACAGTCTGTTCCACCGAAGTTACAGCAGAACGACAATGACAATGAGCTGAATGCCGGCGGGGTGTCACAGGTGCGATACACTCGGTAGCGCATGGTAGTAGTACACACGTTTGATGCCCCGTTCTTAAAGGTCAACATCTCAGCGAAGTTCACCGCAATAGTGCCTGCCGAAGTGTAGCGTCCAAAAAAAGTATGTTGGAAGTTTGGTGCCAACCCATCGAGCTGACAATCATAATAGCCGCCGTTTACGCTAAGCCCTGACTTGTATATGTCCCATGCAGCAGTTGCGTTTATAGTAATAAATGCCATGCAGACTATTAACAGCCCTTTTATCGTTTTCATGCGCGTTAAAATTTGATTAAATTCAAAAACATCTTCAGTTTTCCGAGGGTGGCTAAGATAAAACGAAAAACGGGAGATAACAACTAAAAAGCTGCATATGCCAACTATTCATTGTTATTTAATCTTCCGCTGAAAATCACACTCTTAAGTTGTGTTCATGTGACTGATATAAACCAAAACTTAATACTTCGGTAAATTTGGGTAAAGTTTATTCTCGGGTGTTTGAAATTGTTAGCTTCTATCTACTTTTGGCCGCTTGCATAATTAAAAGAAACGCATGAAAAAACTTCTACTCATGGCGGCGGCAACTTTCACCGCCGGAAGCGTAATCGCTCAAAACAACTGCTTCGACATCTTCATTTCTGAATATGTGGAGGGATCTAACAACAACAAGGCTATTGAGCTCTACAACCCTACACCAAACCCAATCGTTTTGGATGGTTTGTATTCCATGGGCCGCGATCGCGATGGAGCGGGAAACCCGATGCTACTGCCGATTACAGGGGTTATTTTGCCTCACCAAGTGCGCGTATTTGCGCTCGACAAGCGTGACCTAGCCGGCACCGGCACAGAAGTTCCTCTCGATGCCGAACTGATTGCAGTGGCCGATACGTTCCTCAACCCCGTTTATGTTCAATCGAACTCACCCATGTATTTCAACGGTGACGATGCGTTTGTTCTGGTTAAAAACGGCAATCAGATTCTGGATATCGTGGGTAAAATCGGTGAAGATCCGGGCGGCGGATGGTGGGTACCGGGCGATCCTGCAACTCGTTGGTGGACACAAGACAACACGATGATCCGCAAACAAACTGTTTTGAGCGGAGTTTCAACAAACCCGGATGTATTCGATCCTTCATTGCAATGGGATAGTTTGCCATCCAACACGTACACTGAATTAGGTGAACACTTGTGCGATTGCGCCAATCCGAACTCAGTTAACGATTTGTCAGCTGCGACTTTCAGTATTTTCCCGAATCCTGTCCTTGAAGGTGCTTTTGCTATAAAAGGCTCAACCTACATGGAGTCAATAACCCTGTTCTCTTCAGACGGTCGCATTATCGATCGACGCTCTTTAATGGGGGTAACTTATGCAAATATCACCTTGCCACAAGCTGAGGCAGGAGTATACTTCATTGAAGTGGTTTACACGGACGGTAGAAAGTCGATTCAAAAAATCGTAGCTCGCTAAAAAACTATTACAGATTCTATTTCAAGAAGGGGCCTTGCCCCTTTCTTTTTCTACCTACTAAATCAATGAAATTAATAGCAGCCCTCCTATTAGCATTCTTACCAACCTTGCTATTCTCTCAAAATGGTAAAAAGGCTTCTGTGCAACGGTCGTTGGAGAGGCTTCAAGAGAACTCATACAGGGTAGTAATATCAATCGAAGATGACAACCCACAAGGATTCGCAAGACTACTTGAAGTGCTCCCTGAAGGCGCTAGCGCTGAAGTAACGGATGCGGGAACAGCGCTTGTTATTCAAGGGGGGCAGTCTGTGAAGTTCATTTGGATAGGCGACAAAGAACAGCTCATCAGAATTGAATACATAGTCCAATTCTCGAAAAACGCCGATAATAAAATAGTTGGTGAATACGCATTCAAGAACGATTCAGTCAGTTATTCTTTTCTCGTCTCAGAGAACGTACAACAGGAAATTAAAAAAGACGAGATAAAAGACTCGCCGCAACAAGGCAAGTTTCAAATTCAAGGTGTCGTTAAGGAGCAATCAACTGGAGAACCCCTTATCGGAGCGCTGGTTTCTGCAGGCAGTACCGGCACAACCACGGATTTGGATGGCAGATTCACTCTCGATGTTGATAGCAGCCTACCCATCGCAGTATCCTTCATAGGGATGGAAACGGCAGAGATTCTATCTTCCCAATTTGGAAGTGGGCAACCGCTTATAATCGAATTAAGTCCAAACATTACGCTTCAGGAAGTAAATGTTATTTCCGACATGGCCGTTGGTCGTCGAACACCCGTTGCCTTCAGCGATATCTCTTCGCTCAAAATGAAAGAGGAGCTTGCCTCGCGCGACCTACCCATGATTCTCAATACAACACCCGGCGTATATGCTACGCAGTCGGGTGGTGGCGATGGCGATGCGCGTGTGAACATTCGCGGCTTCAATCAGCGCAACGTTTCCGTGATGGTCGATGGTATACCCATGAACGACATGGAAAACGGATGGGTGTATTGGAGCAACTGGTTCGGCCTCGACAACGTGACGCAAAAAACACAGGTGCAGCGTGGTTTGGGAGCATCGAAGCTCGCTGTTCCATCCATTGGTGGTAACATCAACATCCTGACGCAAGGCATGGAAGAGAAATTCAACGTGAAGCTCTCGACCGAGTTGGGCAACAACAACAATATGCGCCAAGGATTCGGAATTAACAGCGGCCGTTTGCGCGGCGACTGGGCTGTGACAGCAGCCTTTTCATACAAGACCAACGATGGCTGGGTAGAGCAACTCAGCTCTAAGCAGATTTTTTACTTCCTCAAAATTCAAAAGCAATTCGAGAAGCATGCGTTTTCACTTTCTGCAATGGGCAGCCCGCAAGAGCATGAGCAGCGTCTGGGAAGAAACCGTATGTCGTTTTACGACGTTGACTACGCTGTTGCCAACGGTGCTGATACGGCTGGTTCTTTTGCACAACAAATTCCACTTGACCGAGGGTTGCGTTTCAACTCTGAATGGGGCTATCTATCGCGCAACCGATACGACGCAGAAGCTCCGGTTGAAACTCAATCAGGTCGCAACAACTACTACCACAAACCAATCGTAAACTTCAAGCACTTCTGGACACCCAGCGAAAAATTTGCGCTTTCCAATGTGCTCTACGCTTCATTTGGTAATGGAGGTGGCATGAGGCCCAACACCTCCATTCAGGACTCCACCGGACACATCGACTTTCAATACATGTACGACAAGAACACCAAGACGTTTACCAACTTCCTGGGTGTTGTTATCAGTCCTGCAAATCTGAATTACATCAACAATCCGAATGCATACGCTGCATCTTACTTCATGCAGTCGAGCGTCAACAACCACCAATGGTATGGCTTGCTTTCCACTTTCAAATCGGAAATCAACAAGCAGCTAGAGCTCTCAGGTGGATTGGATGTTCGCTATTATACCGTAGACCGCTATCAAATAGTGTATGATTTGCTCGGAGCCGACTATGCGCTGATCGACAAGAAGAGCAGCTCTGAGAATCGATACATCCAGAATCAAAACATTGAGTCGGAATACAACAACACGCTTCTCGGCAAAGTGGTTCGCTACGAAGGCGACCGCATCAACTACAACATCACCAGCAATGTGCTTCAGTCGGGCTTATTTATGTTGGCCGAATATTCAGGTGAGAGCTATACTGCATTCTTGAACGGAACCATGTCGAACAGTCGTTACAACCGCATCGATCACTTCGCCATGCGCGATTCAATGGGCAATGAAATCGAGAGTGGCTGGAAAAACTTCAACGGAGGAACCGTGAAAGCAGGCTTCAACTACCGCTTCAACAAGCGCGCGTCTGTATTTGTGAACACCGGATTCCTTTCACGCGCCCCAATGTTGGCCAACACCTACTACAGCACTAGCCTGGAAACATTCGACAACCTGCGCAACGAAGAAATTTCTTCTGCTGAAGTTGGTGCGAACTACAACACCAAAGAATTCAAGATTACATTAAACGCCTACTACACCATTTGGAACAACCGTCCTGTAACAGGCACACGCACCAATGGTACAGAAAATTTCTACTACAACGTTCCCGGTATGCGAGCTCTCCATCAAGGCGTTGAGCTCGATGCAGAGTGGGTTGCCGACAAGCAGCTTTCATTAGAAGGCGTGCTCTCTGTTGGTGACTGGCGTTGGAAATCGGCTGCTACTGCCTACGTGACCGATGAAAACGGAAACACGGTTGGCGACCCTATCGAGTTTGACTCACGCAACATCAAAGTAGGTGATGCAGCGCAATTTCAAACAAGCTTTGCGGTTCGCTACAGCCCTATCAAAGGACTCTACTTTAAGCCACGCTTCACACGTTTCGACAACAACTTCGCAGAGTTCAATCCCGATGGGTTGAGTGGTGAAAACGCCGGAAAACAGTCGTGGAAAATGCCGGCATACAACATGCTCGATTTAAGTATGGGGTATGGACGTGATATTTCCAAAGACTATAATCTCATGCTTCGCATCAACATCCTGAATGTGTTGGATGAAGTATTCGTTACCGACGCGCTCAACAACGAGTTCAAACCTCAGAATAACCCTGGGTTCAATGCAACCTCTGCCGGAGTTTACTACGGTATGGGCTTGCGCTGGACAGTAGGTCTTACACTCACTATTCGATAAGCAATTAACCAAGTACCACATAATGAAAAGTACACTTACCTTTATCTGCACCGCCCTGTTGGCAATCTATTCAGCCGGTGCCGGTGCGCAAGCAGTTTTACCTGCATCCTGGAATTTCGATGTAAACGCTCCTACCGGTTGGTCGGAGTCGCTCGGCGCCAGCAACACACGCTACGCCAATGGCCAGAACGGACAGGCTTGTCGTTTGGACGCAACAGGCGATTTCGTTGTTCTCGAGTTTGCCGAAGAACCCGGTGCACTCAGCTACTATATCAAAGGACAAAACAGCGGAGGAGCCTTCCAGGGCACCTTCACCATTCAGGAAAGTGTTGATGGAACTAACTTCACCACGCTGCGCTCCTTCATGGGTGGTGAACTTCCGGCAACAGCCTTTACAATGTTCACCGATAACCCTGCGGCAAGCACCCGTTACATCCGTTGGTTTTTCACCGAGAAAATTTCGGGTCACAACGTGGCACTCGATGAGATTTCTTTGATTGCACCAACAGCGGGTACTGCGCAAGAAATCAATGTTACGGACGGCACCAATAACATCCCAAGCGGTTTTACTGTCTTCATGGGAGCTGGTTTGTCGCAGACATTGAACATTCAAAACCTCGGCTCTACTGCTTCACTCAACATCGCGAACATTGAGCTCTTAGGCGCCAACGCTTCTGAATTCTCAGTTTCGTTTTCACCATTCGCTGTTGCTGCAAATGGCAATCAATCTGTAGTAGTCAACTTCACCCCTACTTTCAACGGCTCACACTTTTGCACTGTAACCATCAGCAGCAACGACGTGAGTGAACCACTCTACGTAGTGAATTTGTATGCCATCTCCGGCGGTTTTGCAACAGAACCCACAGCACAAGCGGCATCCATTGCATTCGACAACGTTCGTTCATGGGATTTTCAAACTACCGTTAACGCTGCCCCTTCACCCGCTGAAGGCTACATCGTACTTCGCAAGAAAGGTTCGCCTGTAACTGAATCGCCTATAGACGGCACAACGTATGCGCGTGGCCAATGGGTAGGCAACGCACAAGTTGTGTATGTTGGAGAAGCAGCAAGCTTCGATGCACGAGGTATTGAAGCGGGTTTCACCTATCATTTAGCTGCTTTTGCATACAACGGTCAGCTTGGTTTTGAAAACTACCTCACTACCGGTGCTACCACTTCTACAGTTGATACACCTGCTCCAAACTTCGGCTCGCTATACAGCGGCATCAATGTAACGAGCCCATCGCTTGTTACTGATCTGACTGCACTCATGAATCCGTCGAACTACTTCCAGGTTTATTACAGCAACTACATCAGCACGCTTGTAAACAACTTCTACGTGCGCGATACCGTTGTAAACGGAGTAACCCAGAACATGGTTGAATGTCAATACAGCGGAGTGCCTTACCTCTTTGAAGCCGGCTTCCAGTGGACCAGCCTCAGCCGCGAGCACCACTACCCACAAAGCTGGATGCCTACCTACTTCGATGCAAGTTTTGACCAATCTTTCGAAGTAAGCGACTTGCACAACCTATCGCCTGTTTTTCAAAATGAAGTGAATGCTGTGCGCAGCAATTATCCGTACGGTGAAGTATTAAACCCAACAAGCACCTACGAAGAATGTCTTCGAGGCACAAACGAGCTCGGTCAAACTGTCTATGAAATGCGCGATAGCTTCAAAGGCAATGCAGCACGTGCTGTGATGTATCAGGCAACCAAAAACAACTCAGCCACCAACGATTTCAGCCTTCCTGAACAGATTTCGATCATCATCCAATACGGACAGAGTGAACAATTGTTGAAGCAGTGGCACTTCCAAGATGCGCCGGACAGCTGGGAAATTACACGCAACGAATACATTCAATACGAGCAGCGCAACCGCAATGCGTTTATCGATCAAGTGACCTACCCTTGCTACATCCGTTTTGCGGATCTCACTCCGTTTACACCTGAGTTCACATTCAACAATACTACACTCACTTGCATTGATCCAGCTCAAAGCTATCAGTGGTATTTGGACGGCAACCCAATTGCAGGCGCTACTTCAGCCGCTTACGATTGGACAACCGCAGGTAACTACAGCGTAGAAATCCAACAGTTCGATCAGTGTCCATCATTCACTTCTGAAGTCTCACTGGTAGGCACTGCAGTAGAACAAACCATGGGCGTTCAATTCGATCTTTCAGTATTCCCGAATCCTTCTGAAGGCCGCGTGGTAGTGAAAACACACGCTTCACGTCCAACCGCTGCGCAATTGAACGTGCTCGACATGACCGGTAAAGTTGTATTCACTTCCAATGAAAATTTGAACGGTGGTTTGAATTTGATTGCCATCGACGAGAAAATCAGCGCAGGTGTTTACACCGTAGAAATTCGCAGCGGTGAGTCGGCACAGACAACCCGTCTGGTTATTCGCTAGAAAAAAATTGCTATTCATAAAAACCGCCTTCCGTTTGGGGGCGGTTTTTTGTTTTTATTGATGTGCAGGAACATCGCCTATTAAAAGATTTTCGTTAGCCGGACGCATGGCAATGCGTCTTTACCGCCAAAGAGTCAGGGACCATCCATTCGTCACTCGCCACTCGTCACTCGCCACTCAATCATGATGATAACTCTCGCCCTTTAGAATCGTATGCGCACGATAGAGTTGCTCCACGAGCAACAAACGAATCATCTCATGCGAGTAGGTCATTTTCGAGAATGAAATCTTGCCGTTGGCGCGCGTATACAACGCACTTGAGAAACCAAAAGCTCCGCCTATAATGAGCACGAGTTGTTTCACACCACTGTTCATGCGGCGTTGAAGCATGTCGGCAAAACCACGAGAAGAAAAATGATCTCCGTTTTCATCCAGCAACAGCACGAAATCATCCGGCTTGATTTGCTTCATGAGCACTTCACCTTCGCGCTCCTTTAAGACTTCAGGTGAAATTCCCTTTGCAGGAACGTCGAGCAATTCCTTGTATTCAACTTTTGCGTAATGCTTGAGTCGGTCTTGATATACAGCAATGCCTTCGCGCAAATACGAAGCGCTTGTTTTGCCCAATGTTAGAATAACAATCTTCAAGCCGATCAGAATTGTATCACTCGCGCTGATCGTCTTTAGAATCGCGCACGTCTTGTCGGCGCAATGGATTCAATCCATACTCGCGAAAATGTTTGCGCTGCTTGTACACATCGCACGCGGTGAAAATGGCCGCGCGCAATGAAGATTCGTCAGCAATACCTTGACCGGCAATGTCGAAACAGGTACCGTGGTCGGGAGAGGTGCGCACTACAGGCAATCCAGCTGTAAAGTTTACTCCGTGTTCAAATGCCAGCGCTTTAAACGGCGCCAAACCCTGGTCGTGATACATAGCCAGCACCGCGTCGAAACGCTTGTAACCGCCGCTTCCAAAAAAGCCATCGGCACCATAGGGACCATACACCATCATTCCCTTCTCGAATGCTTCGCGTACCGCAGGTATAATCACTTCC
>CAMAYP010000003.1 GCA_945862415.1 Chryseobacterium gleum
GAAAGTCCGAATGAAATAGCGCCCACAATGGCAAGCCACGGATTGACGCGCATACACAACATGAGCACATAGAAACCAAACATGCACATGTACAAAGAACCAATGGCAGGATCGGTTCCCCACTTCAGCACCTTGTCGATAGGGCGCACCCAGTTCGACGGATACATCACGTTGGTTTGATAACCCGGCATACCGCCAAACATGTTGTTACTCCAAAGAGCTTCTTCGCCGTTGAGCAATCGATAATCCGACAATTCCTTCGACATACCCATTACCTTTTCGATGTCGGGCTGCTTCAATCCGTATTCGTCATTGATACCGGAAAAAAACAACTTAGCGATTACAAGAAAAACGATAATCGCCACTGCATGCGGCAGAAGTTGCAGAAGTTTTTGCTTCATAAAAAAGGAATGCAATTTGGTTTGGGGGTGAAATTAACGACGGAAGGGCAATTGGCCTCAATCCTCTTTAATTTCTACATAATCGACGTAATCGCCATCCTCCTTTCGACCTTTAGCGTGTTTATTCGATTCAACTCTTATCTCCCCTTCCTTTCGACGATCTTCTCGAGCACGCTGCTGATTGCGCATTTGCTCCTGCATGCGTTCCTGAGCGCCCCGCACCACGTGTGGAATGGCCAAGCGCGCTATCAATCGAATGACGAAGGAAACGACCAGAATCCAGAAGATGATTTTGATGACACCGCCAAGAGATGATTCATATACCATGGTGCAAAATTAATACCTCGAAGGCTTCACTGCTATTCGATGGTAAAGGCTTTTGATTTCGCACCAAAATCACCCGTCAGTACCACTGAATATTCACCCTTTGGCAAATAGTATTTCCCGTTGTCGGCCTTGCGGATGCGCACATGTTCGCCGACTGTCTTGCCTCTGTTAAGCGCATCCTGCAGCGGCTTCACTTGCGATTCTGCCAACGAAAGTTCATAGGGTATGCGATTGAACCCGGTGTGCAACGCTGCATCCCCCAGCGTGGCAATCCACATAGAATCGGGTCCTTGAATATCGACGTGAATTTTCATATTCGCTTCGCTGTAAATACCAATGCCGTGAGCGGGAATGGATGGCTCGAGCCACTTGCTCCAGTTGCCGCCCCAGTCGCTGCGCCATCGGATAGCGGGTATACTGAAGACGACAACCTTCTCCTGCTTTTGCTGCATGTATTCGCGGAGCGGCTCCACATCGAGTATCCAAATACTGCGTCCGTGCGTGCCTATAACCAAATCCTGCTCGCGCTCTTGCATCACCAAATCGTGAATGGCCACCGCGGGCAGATCGCCGCTCAATGCGAACCACTTCACTCCACCGTTGGTAGTCACATACAAACCATGGTCGGTGCCTGCATACAACAACTGCTCATGCTTATTGTCTTCGCGCAGCACATTCACACATTCGAGTGGTAAGTTGCTTGCAATCGAACGCCATGTTTTTCCCAAATCGTCCGACACAAGCACATACGGCGTAAAGTGATCGTTGCGATAGCCGTTAAGCGTTACATAGATTCTGCTTCGTTGGTGCGCTGAAAACAACACGCGCGACACCCACAAGCCCGATGGCAAACCTGCGCTTACATCATTCCAAGTGTAACCGTTATCGGGCGATATATGCACACGACCATCGTCGCTTCCCACAGCCAGCAATCCAAACTGCAACGGCGATTCGGCAATGGCGGCAAGCGTTCCAAAAGGCACATTGCCGGTGCGCTCACCGTTGGTCAAATCTCCGCTGAGGGTTGTAAATGTTTCTCCTCCGTCAGTAGAGCGATGCACTTTGTTGGAGCACATGTATAAAATATCCTGATTAAATTTTGACAGCAGAATAGGCGTTTGCCAGTTCCATCGCAGCGGGCGCTCGCCCAGTGTATGACGAATGACCAAATCCTTGTAATCTTCTTCCTTCAATTTGAGTCGCGCGTAATTACCGAACTGATAACCGGTATAGACGGTGTTGTTGTCGCGCGTGTCAATCATCACCTGCATGCCATCGCCACCCATGATCTCTTGGAATTCGTTGCGGCCCGTGATGCGCCAGTCGTCGTTGGGCTTTGTGCGCGACGATGCATACCACACGCCGTTGTCTTGCAAACCTCCATAAACGTTGTACGGTTTCGCCTCGTCGACTTGCACCGTATAGAACTGTCCTACTGCCGGCGAATTGCAATTCACGAACGTTGCGCCGTCGTCGTAGCTTATCTGCACACCGCCATCGCTACCGTTGATGATGTGATTGGCATTGGTCGGATGAATCCACAGCGCATGATGATCGACGTGCACATTGCCCGGGTTGATGCCCTTCCAGGTAGCCCCACCGTCGCTGCTCTTGAGCAAAGGCACACCGGCGATGTAGACCTTTTTCGGATCGGTGGGAGACACGCGAATCATACCGAAATAATAGCCATAGGTAAAAACAACATCGTCGAGGAAGTCGCTGTGTGTGCGCTTCCAATCGCGCGTTTCAGGATTGCATGCATACACCTCAGCACCTACGATGGGCGTATTGAACAAGTCTTCGTTGGCGTTGTAGAGATAATCGTACAAGGCCGCAGGCTTAAGTTTTCCGCTATTCACATCAGTCTTGATAGACTTCGCCGTGTGAGCTTCTTCGAAGCCATTGTCACGCAAGAAACGCTCGAGCACTGAGTCGGGCAAGGCTTGCAATGCTTCGGTGGTCATTTCGATGAAGGCGTTTTTCTTAATCCCCTCGTCCACTTTCTTCATTGCAGTATCGGGGCGGTGAGCCTGGTTGTCGATGAACGCGAAGAGCGTATGTCCGGCCATGCTGTGATGCAGCGCGAGGCCAATGCGACCCATCGAGTCTGCGGGCACAGCGCCTGCGAATGCTGATTTGCCATCAGCCGCATGCGACATCATTTTCCACGTGTTACCACCATCGCTCGACGACCACACGGCGCTGCCGGCACCTTCGCCTTTGAAGTTCCAAGCCGATCGGGCGCGATTCCAGGTAGCTGCATAGAGCATGTTTGGGTTTGTAGGGTCGATGACCAAATCGACAGCACCGCATCCTTCTGCAGGCGTGAGTGTATGCCTCCACGTTGCACCGCCATCAGTTGTTTTGAAAACACCCCGCTGACCGCCCGACGTATAGAGCGGGCCAAGCGATGCGACCCATACGATGTTTGGATTGGAAGGATGAACAACTACACGACCGATGTGATGTGTATCGGGAAGCCCTTTGTGTTCGGCCTTATAGCGAAACGTGCCGTCCTTCTGTTGCACGGGAATTACACGATACACGCCAACACCTGCATAAGAAGAACGCGATGAATTCACTTCACCGGTGCCTATCCATATCACTTCGCCATGCACCCAGTCGACTGCAATATCGCCGATAGTCATTACCGCTTCGTTGTCGAAGACCGGCTCGAACGATACCCCGTTATTGCGTGTCACCCACAATCCACCGCTGGCATAGGCGACGTAGAAGTGATGCGCGTTATTCGGGTTTACATCCAGGTCGACCACGCGACCGCTCATGACCGTTGGGCCGATGCAGCGCGCAGGTACTTCGCGCCAGGGACTATCAGCGGCTGCAGTTCGCGCAGCATTGAGCGATTGCAGGCGTTCAATGCCCGGAGTGGCGGCTGTTGAAGATTGCTTCGGTTGTGACTTGCGCTGGGCGTGGGCCGTTGCGGTGAGGAATAAAATAGCAAGGAGGAGTAAACGCATCGGTTCAATTACTTTTTCGATTTGGAAGAACTCTTTTGTTTAGGAGACGATGTTTTCGCTACCTGTTTCTTTTTAAAATCTTGAATAATCTTATTGATTTTCTCCTTCTCCTTTTTTGTCAAAGGTTTGGGTATAAATTCAAAATCCACACCCATTGGTTCTCTTACTATTCCCATGCTATTAGGATTTAAAATACTTATCTACTAAAAAGGCGGCAGCGGTTGATTCAATGACCATGAGCTGACCTCCGTGATGAGCGGCACCGAGCGTCTTCACGTAATGATCAATCAATGCTGTTTTTGCGTGAAAGGAAACAAATCCGTCAAAGCCCCTTTGAAAGGATAGTCGGCATGCAAATGCAACGAGATTGCCCGGCGCCCCGAGATAGACCTTATCCACTCCACGATTGAACGGAGCACTTTCAATCAAAGGCATGTAAATAAAGCTTTCTTCAATGCGCAAACTAATTACAGCTTGAATAATCTCAGGGCTGCTTTCTATAGTTAACTTATAGACTTCTCGATCATTTAAAGCCCATTCATCCTTCCAATTAAACTTCCAGCCATTTCGCTTCGACACTGATTTGAGATCTTCCTTTACGAGGACAGACACAACGGTTGAAAAACTGTCACCCGTTCTAACATTTTCAATCGAACGAGTTAGCTTATCTACCTCAAAATCCAAGTATTTGACGACCTGTTTTTTCACCTGTCTAAGGTAATGCAGATACCCTGTGAATCGGAGTTTTAGAATGGGATAATTCCGACTTTTACAACGACCAACTTGCCCCTCGACTTCGCTCGGGGACCGGATGTTCCGCCGGTAATTTGGCCTCGGCTTCGCTCGGCCGCACGCACGCGACGGCCGAGCGGAGCCGAGGCCTCCTCTTTTGCATATCATCGCCGGTCCCCGAGCGAAGCCGAGGGGCGCTCACCAACCATAGTTCGGCTCCGCTCACCAACCGCCAAGGGGTTCAGACCAACCTTCGAAGGTCAAAAAAAAGAGGGGCCATCGCCCCTCCTTTCAATGACTAATTACAAAGTACTATGTACAAGTCGAGCACTTCGCTTTGGTGCAAGGGACATTCTCTTAAACAAGCGCCCTCACCGTACCTAGTACTTCGTAATTTGTACTTAATCATCTACTGCAGCACAATCGCCCTTGTATCCACCGGCACGCCCTGCGCATTATAGATCACCACCTGGTACGTGCCCGCACCACCCCACGTGCCCAGCTGCAATACTTCTTGCTGTTGGCTGATGTTGGCCGAGTGAATTTCCTGTCCGATAGAATTGAAAATCTTCAGGGTGTATCCTGCGAGTGAAGCGAAGTCGCCGTAGTCAATAGTGAGCTGCTCACTAGTCGGATTCGGAAACATCAAAATTGTGTTCTCATAGGTCACGGGATTGAAACCTGTTGGGTTGAGATTGATGATGAGTGTGTCGGTGACGGTGATGTATGTGGTGTCTATCACATCAATGTGCGTCGTGTCCGTAACGGTTACATAGGTTGTGTCATAAACATCGACAATATTCTCAATATATGTCGTGTCGTAAACCTCACTAAATAGTGTGTCATAGATATCCACCTGCAAAAAAACAGTTGTGGTATCGAATACATCAATTACGTTCACAAGGGTATCGTACACATCAACCGTATTGACAATATAAGTCGTGTCATAAACCTCGCTGAAGAGTGTGTCATAGATTTCAACTTGCAAATACACCGTGATCGTATCGAATACATCAATTACGTTGGTGAGAGTATCGAACACTTCTACTGCCACAGTAATAGTATCGAACACGTCGATATTGTTATATACCGTAAGTGTATCGAACACATCAACCACATTAACCACTGTGGTCGTATCAGTAATTTCAACAACCAAGGTATCATAAACGGTCACGTTGGTTTCAATTGTATCGTAAACGGTTGCAGACTGAGAATTGAACCATATCGTATCCGTGCAATTGCCATTATTTACCCAAATGAAATCTTGCGAAGTCGGCTCAACTGTAATCGCCTGACTCGATTCTCCGGTTGACCATGTAGGATTGACTGTTGTAGTCAAAGTATCAATTACAAACCCTGAAGTGTAACCACTCACCAAAGAGCCGTCGTAGCAAATAGGCCAGGATGGATTGAGGTTAGTGGGTTTAATCCAAAATTCGCATGTAATATTACTTGTAGGCAAAACTTGATCGAAAATGATACCGCTATTAATGCCATTAAACTGAGCACAATTTCCCCAAACACCTGTTGACCATTCGACGTTTGTAGCCATACCATTCACACCAGCACTGCCATTAACAGCGAAACCAGAAGTTTCATCGAGATGCCAAAGACCAATAGTATTTGCATCAGCAGCAAATGGAGACTCATTAAGGTAATTCTGAAGTATTTCCGACTCACTTCTTACTACACTTGACAATCTTACCTCATCTATGAAACCTTCAAAAGGCGAAATAATTTGCCCCCCGGTTTGAAAAGTGCCACCAATAGCATATCCCAGTATGAATCTCGTCCAATTATAAAAATTGTTGTAAGTATAATTACCAGCAAATATCAATTGTCCATTTAAATAGATGGTTGATGCACCTGCATTAGGATCATCGCCCTTTGTAAAAGCAACATAATTCCAATCATTTTGTTCTAACAGCATGAGGAAGTCTTGACCCAACTGATTGTTTACATAGGCCTGGGCACCTCTTAGTTGCAAATCCGAATGAGGTGTAGAAGTAATTGTCACGGAACCTATCGCATCGCAATTGCTTTGCGCCGTTGCGGCAATACGTAACCCCAAGAGCACAGCGATTGTCAGAAATACACTTTTCTGTTTCATTGTAAAAATTGTTTTTGTTCTACTCTGCCCCGCAGTAGCGTTTGTTTTAATAAGTAAAGCGTGGGACAGTTACCGATACCTGTAAGTGAGGGAGTAGAAGCCCTGAAAACGAAGTATAGTAACGCCCACGCTTTTGCGTGAGCGTTGCACTAAAACCTCTCGTTTTCTGGAATTTTCTACTTTTCACTTACGAGTGTTCAGCAAACGCTGTATTGTATGTCAGCCGTTGTGGCGGTTGATTATGTCATGTGTTGGGTTTGTTGTTGCGAATGTAATGCGATATGCCGTCGACTGCGCTGCCCTCGACTACGCTCGGGCACCGGGATTTTAATTTAGCGATTGGGCCTCGGCTTCGCTCGGCCACAGTGGGCGCTCGGCCGAGCGATGGTTCGACAAGCTCACCAACCGCTGAGGCCAAGCTCATAGGAAAACATCCGGTACCCGAGCGAAGCCGAGGGTAAAAAAAGAGGGGCCAACGCCCCTCTTCTTTTTTTTTTGCAGCATGCTGCTTATTAAATCGTATGTATTTCCTTTTCGTGGAGGTGGACGCACTGCAGTGCGTCCGAACCGAGAGGTAGCGTTGAGGGCAAGTCATTCCGATCAAAAGAACCGCGCCTCATCATTCGCCACTCGCCATTCACCACTATTTAATATAGCGCCAGTCCTGGTTATTCTTAATCGCCTTCAACGAATGGTAAATCAATTGAATCACGTGCTCCACATCGTTCTTGTGCACCATCTCTACGGTGGTGTGCATGTAGCGCAATGGCAAAGAGATGAGTGCACTCGCTACGCCGGCGTTGCTGTATGCAAACGCATCGGTGTCGGTTCCGGTGCTGCGCGAAACGGCGGCGCGTTGGAACGGGATGTTGTTCTTGTCAGCCGCGGTAATGATGTGCTTCAACAGGTTGTTCTGCACTGCAGGTCCGTAAGAAAGCACAGGGCCTTTACCACAGGCGAGATCACCATTCACCACTTTGTTCATCATCGGTGTTTGCGTGTCGTGACAAACGTCGGTGACAATCGCAACATCGGGCTTGATGCGGTGCGCAATCATTTCAGCTCCGCGCAAGCCAATTTCTTCTTGCACCGAGTTGGTGAAGTACACACCAAAAGGCAATTTGTCTTTCTTCTCTTTCAACATGCGCGCTACTTCGGCAATCATGAATCCGCCGATGCGGTTGTCGAGCGCACGACCCAAGTAATAGCGATCGTTCATGATCATGAACTCGTCTTCAAACGTGCACACGCAACCTACGTGAATGCCCATCTTCTCTACTTCTGCCTTTGTGGTAGCGCCTACTTCCAAGAAGAGGTTCTTCATGCTCGGAGATTCCTCTTTACCCGGTTCACGTACGTGAATAGCAGGCCATCCGAATACGCCCTTCACGATGCCCTTATCGGTGTGAATGTTCACACGCATGCTCGGAGCAATCTGGTGATCGCTGCCGCCGTTGCGACGCAGGTAGATAAATCCGTCGCCTGTGATATAATGAACGAACCACGAAATCTCATCGGCGTGGGCTTCCACGACTACTTTGTAAGGAGCGTCGGGATTGATTACGCCCACAGCTGTGCCATAAGTATCAACGAAGTATTCATCGATATGTGGACGGATATAGTCCAACCACAACTGCTGGCCCGACTTCTCAAAGCCGGTGGGCGCTGGGTTGTTGATGTATTGCTCGAGAAATGCGACTGATTTTTCGTTGACGATGCGCTTCGAAGATTCTTTCTTCGGTGCAGCGGTGGTTTGCTTTTTCTTTGCCATGAATTCGGATTTATGTAGTAAAAGTATTAGCCACAGCATGGTCGTTTTCAGCCTAAATTCGGAAATTACTCACAGCATTTGTCGACAATTGAGCGCAGACAACAACGACATACACCTCATCGAAACTTCCGACGGAAGCCACAGCCTGTTTGTGCGTTCGCTCAACGAAACGTACCACTCGCGGCATGGGGCGATGCAGGAATCGCAGTGGGTGTTTATAAAGCAGGGCTTGGACCATCTGCAGGAATCTAAAAAGACACGAATACACGAAGTGGGGTTTGGGACGGGATTGAATGGACTGCTTGCTATGCGATGGGCAGAAGAACATCAGGTGCATGTGCATTTCACAACGCTGGAGACGAACGTGCTGTCGTTGGAACTTGCAGGGCAACTCAACTATGCGTCATCCGAGCAAGAGTGTTCCGTTTTTTTGAACATGCATGCTGCACTCTGGAATCAAGACATTGTGATTACCCCGCACTTCACCTTGCACAAAGCACAACGCGCGGTGCAAGATGAAGAAGCAGAGAATCAATACGACGTTGTTTTCTACGATGCATTTGGGCCACCCACGCAACCCGAGATGTGGACGCTTGCTATTTTCCAACGCATGTATGCTGCACTTAAGCCCGGAGGCATCTTCGTTACTTATTGCGCCAAAGGACAGGTGCGACGCGATTTACAAGCCGCGGGATTCACCGTTGAACGATTACCCGGACCTCCCGGAAAACGCGAAATGTTGCGCGCAACCAAACCACTACTCCATGGATAACATACCGACCCTTCCAACGCGCTTCAACGTGCGTGCATACTTCATCATGTTCAACGATGCGCAGGATGCAGTTCTCGTGAGCGACGAACTCATCTTCGGTAATGCATACACAAAATTTCCGGGCGGTGGAGTGGATTTCGGTGAAGGACCTTCGCAAACTGTACTGCGCGAAGCGATGGAAGAAATGAAGCAACCCATCGAAGTAACCGGACATTTTTACACGACAGACTTCTACTTGCCGTCGTTCTTTCATCCCGCCGATCAAATTATTTCCATCTATTACACGGCGCGTATGATAGGCGCACAACAATTCACCGATGCACACATCGCGTTCGATTTCAAACAACGCATCTACAACGAGGAATCATTTCGTTGGGTGAAGTTGAGCAGCATACGGGAGGATATGTTTCATTTTGCGGCGGACAAGAAGGTCGCTGCCCTGCTCGCTGCGCATTATTTTAACCGCAAAGGCGCAGAGGACGCAGAGTAAAAAATTCTCTGCGTCCTCTGCGCCTTTGCGGTTAAAAAAATTATGTGGTAAGGCGTCGCATCACGTGGCGTTCGACGGACTCAAACAATTGATCGGGATTCATCGTGCGCCAGCGCATTTCATTGAGTTTTCCGCCCGACACAAAATAGCGATCGATGTTGGCATCACCCATGTCGGCAAGCACATGCTCACGTGCATTCATAAGCGCAATCCAACCCTCATTTTCATTCACTTCTTCAAACCACTCTTCGTAGTAGCTGTCGTCCGAAAAGTGAAAGTTCAAGATATTCTCACCAATCAAAATAAACTTCGTAACGCCCTCCTTCAGCATGAGCTCAATGACTTCGCGCTTCAAAAACATGATGTCGTTGTAAAGCAAATCATTCCACTCTCCTATAAACTCAATGACAGCAAATCCACTATCATAATGGCAATACAGGACTTTCATGAAAAGCGTCTGGCTACCGAAACTGTCCCACTGCGGATGGATGTAGTAGTTGTAAATCTTCGATGTAAACTCAAACTCCGAATACTCGCGCTCGAAGAACGGTGAATACGGATCTTCCGCTGCCACATAGTAGCCACGCCAGTTGTAGTATGGTTCGATGTCGTGCATGGTTATTTCACTTGTGCATGATCGACCGCTTTGCGCACACTACCATGCTCAAGCAACAATCGTTGTGCTTCTTCTTCCGACAATCCTGTTTGCTGCATTACCATGGCAGTGCCACGGTGGACGAGCTTGCGGTTGCTCAACTGCATGTCGACCATTTTGTTGCCACGCACACGCCCCAACTGAATCATCACGCTTGTCGAAAGCATGTTGAGCACGAGCTTCTGCGCAGTGCCGCTTTTCATGCGTGTGCTTCCTGTAACGAACTCAGGTCCTACCACTACTTCTATGGGAAATTCGGCAACTTGCGTAACGGGCGAACCTGCATTGCACGTAATGCAGCCTGTTGTTATTCCCGCTTCACGGCACTTCGTTAATGCACCTACCACATAAGGTGTTCCACCCGATGCTGCGATACCCAACACAACATCCGCCGAAGTAATGGAATGCTCTTGCAAATCAAGCCAGCCTTGTTCGCGGTTGTCTTCAGCAAATTCTACAGGATAACGAATCGCGCGATCGCCGCCGGCAATGAGGCCGATGACAAGACCTTGCTCAACGCCATACGTCGGCGGACACTCCGATGCATCGACAATACCCAATCGTCCGCTGGTGCCGGCACCGAGATAAAACAAGCGTCCGCCTGCCTTCATCCGCTCAGCTGTGATAGCGACTAACCGCTCGATTTGTGGAATGGCACGTTCTACTGCCAGCGGGACGCTTTGGTCTTCGCGGTTGATGTTGACCAACAATACGCGCACGCTCATTTCTTCCAAGCGATCATAATGGCTTTCGCTTTCGGTGGTAGGCTTCATGGTTTGCATTTGTTCAAAAGTACCTACACGCCCTTTGATCAAATGAAAATCAACTACAATTTTTTACACCCTTGCCGTTAAAAAAGGCAGTATTTCAGAATCTTCAATGCAGAAAACCTAACTTACCTTGTGAACCCAAACACTCCCATGCTACGAATCTCTATTTCAGCCGTGTTGCTGCTTGTTCTTCAGCTTTCCGCTTTCGCTCAGAAAGATTCAACCAAAGCAGGCCTATTTGACAACGCCCTCGCAACACCGCGTGTAATGGCTGCACGCCATGAATTCAACGACAACAACATGCGCGGGGCGATGCTTATCTACCGCGAAGTGTTGCAAACAGACCCGAACAATGCAGCGGCACTTTACGGAACCTCTGAATGCTACTACAACCTCAAGAAATACAAGCTGGCTCTTGAGTATCTCAACAAGGCGCTCGCAGCAGAACCCAACATCTCTTCCGAGTCGGAGTTTTTCCGCGGACAAATCTTTCACCGCACAGCCAAACTCGATGACGCAATAGCGGCCTTAGATGCTTTTCTAGCGAAAGAAAAACCAAGCACCTACGAGTTCGAGCTCGCCACGCAATACCGATTGCAGTGTTTGTATGCGAAAGAAATGATGAAGAAGCCCGTTGAAGTCAACATTGAAAACATGGGTAATCTTATCAACTCACGATACGATGAGTACACACCGAGCATCAGCGCTGATGGCAAAACAATCGTATTCACAGCGCGACGCAACGACACCAAAGGCGGACGCATGGACGAAGAAGGCGACTACAAATATTTCGAAGACATCTACTATTCCGAGCGCGATGAAGCAACCGGCGAATGGTCGCAAAGCACTGCTGTGGAAGGTGACCTGAACACCGAAACGTACGATGCCGTGTTGAGTATCTTCCCATCGGGTAATGGAATGTTCGTATACAAGAACACCGTTTCGAGCACTGGCGACATCTACTTCAGTGAATACCGCCCCGGCACCAAGGAATGGAGTGCTGCGCAAAAAATGCCTCGTCCCATCAACACATCCTACTTCGAAGGTTCTATTTCGATGACGGCCGATGGCTCTACTGTTTACTTCGTTAGCGAACGTCCGGAAGGTGAAGGCCAAGGCGACATCTACGTTTCTACTAAAAAAGGCGAAAGTTGGAGCAGTCCAAAAAACCTGGGAGCTGTGGTGAATACAGACCTCGATGAGAAGTTTGTTTTCATTCACCCCAATGGAAAAACACTCTTCTTCTCCAGCAACGGACACCAAACCATGGGCAGTTACGACATCTTTAAAACTGAATATGTAAACGGTGAATGGAGCGTGCCCATCAACCTTGGTTATCCCATCAACACCGTGAATGAAGAGTCGACATTCTCCCTCACAAAAGACAACAAAACACTCATGATTGCCGCAGAGTATGACGATAGTTTTGGTGAGCGCGACATCTATCGCATTGATGTAAGTAAGCATGAATTGCTTTCGGGCGACTATGCACGAAATACCGCCGGACAAATTTTGGTATCGTGCACCTACCAAGCCGGTGAGCCCGCCAAGAACGTGCGTATCGAAGCGTATTACGCGGCCAACAACAAACTCGCTGCTACCACAGAAACAGACAAGACCGGAAGAGCAAAATTGAATTTACCTGGTAACGAACGCTATAAAATCATAGCTACCATCGACGATTTCAAAAACGAAAAAGAAATTGATCTCACGCTTCGCAACGACGGTGAAACGGTTATTAAACACGATATTCAAATCACGCCTTAATCTACAATAGCACTCTTGAAAAGAATAGAGGTGTGCTCTGTTTTACTCCGTGTTTTTGGGTCGTATATCTGTTGAACCGAGCGATACGGAATAATGGCCCTATCACTCTTCGGCATCATTTTCTGAATTCGCTTATACTCCGGATTAGGTTGTCCGGGGTAGCTAATGCGCGCCTCAATAATCATGTTCTCGGGCGAATCAATTCCAAGGTCTTCCAGCAGTATGGTGTGGATTTTTGACGAACCGTATCCAATCGTGCAGTCCAATTTGGGTGATTGATAAACCGACTTATCTGCACTGCGCAATTTTTCATTCGCCTCCCCTTTGAAAGTGTCTCCATTGTAAATCGCATAGTCCAACACCATGTTATCCCTATCGATACGGGCATCGGAAACAAACCAAATCTGCAGTTCATCGCCATCAAGTGTGCATGAAATGAGTTGCGGTGCGTAAACAGTCTTCAGCATATCGAACAGCAACTTGGGTGTTCCCTTGTAATCGATGCAACTCCAGCTAAATGAAGGCCACACATCGTTGAGCTGCCAAAACAAGGTACCCATGCATAGCGGCATCGCGCGTCGTTGCGCTTCAATACCCAACGCAATGCCTTCTGCTTGCACCACCTGTGTCATTGCGCCGTACAACGAGTCATCATCAGGACTCACGGGCTCGTACCAATTGTTCATGTATTTCTCCATCAGAGAAAAACCACGTGAATGCTTTTGATGCATCGCAATGCCTTTATCACTCGCTGTAAACTCATCGTCTTCAAGCATCTCTTGCACCACTTCCGCCGATGGATAACTCTGCATACCAAACTCGCTCATGAAGCGTGGCACTTTTGTTTGCAAAACCTCGAAAGGTTCTTCATCATGCCAGACGCCCCAGTAGTGCGAATCGCCTTCTGTAATACTCCGCGCATCGCCGCGACCCAAGCGAGGCGAGCTTTCCCAGTAGGAAGTTGTTGAATTTTCTGCCACCGCCTTCGGCAGGATATTTTTAAACACAGCATCATACGCTGTTTGCACTTGCTGAATTTCAGAAGGCGTCAAACCCGACTTCCAACCCCATCGCTCCCACCCTTCCGAGTTCTCGTTGTTGCCGCACCACAAAGCGATGCACGGGTGATTGCGTAACCGTCTTACCTGTTCTTCAGCTTCTGCGTTTACATTTTTCAGAAATGCTTCATCACCCGGATACATGCTGCAGGCAAACATGAAATCTTGCCACACCAGTATGCCATTCTGATCACACAAATCATAAAACAATTCGTCTTCATACACTCCACCACCCCACACACGAAGCATGTTGATGTGCGCGTCCTTGCATTGCTTAATGAGCTGTCTGTAATCGGCCTCTGTGGCCTCACCCGGGAAGTAGCGCAATGGAATGTAGTTGGCACCCTTCATGAAGACTGGTTGGCCATTCAATTGAAAATAAAAGGACTCACCGATGGAATCGCGCTGAGTGATTAATCGGATATTGCGTAGACCAATAAGCTCGTCTGCATACTGAAGCACCTTTCCCTTCTTCAATACTTCTATTTCGAATGCATACAAATTGGATCCACCCTGACCATTGCACCACCACAATTGCGGCGTTTGAATGCGTATAGGAAATGACACCTCATTGCTGCCTTGTTCGGCAATGAACTCTTCCGACCACGCACCGCCTGAAGTTTTCCCCTTCACACGCACCACCAACGTGTCGTTAGCAGTTGCTACGATGTGCGCTCGAAATTGCAGTTCTGCTAGTTGCTCGTTGACTTCCGTTTGCTTGAAATAAAAATCGACCAATCGAGCATCGTCATAGGCTACCCATTCAATCGGCTTGGTAATACCCGAGGTTACCAATCGCGGTCCCCAGTCCCAGCCAAAATGGAACTGCGGCTTGCGAACGACGGCGCGAATGGAGTCGCCCGGAATTGGGCATGAAATGCTGGTGAGAATTTCTTTCGCTCGCTGCACCGGTGAATCAAATACAATCCGCACCACATTGCCTTCTGATTTCAGTAATGCCTTTACATCGACTTCCCACGAGCGGTTGGCGTTGTTTGCCTGCAAAATGCGCGTACCATTTAAGTCAACAGCGGCATATGTATCGAGTCCATTAAAGCGCAGTTGAACAACCGACTTTTGCATCACTTCAGCAGGAACCTGAAAAGGAAGGGTTTCATACACCCATTGCTTCTGCTCTACCCATTGGCAATCTGCTTCGTTGGTTCCATAAAACGGATTATCGATTTTTCCATCACGAATCAAATCAGTGTGCACGCAACCCGGCACCACTGCGGAGATCCATTCGCCACTACGCTTCTTGCCTGACCCCTGTTCGGCCATTCGCCACGAAGCGTCGAGCGTTGCTTGAATATTCTGCGCACGCAACGCGCATGAAGCCAGAAGCACAAAAACTAATAAAGTGAATAATCGCATAGCACAAGTATACTAGAAAGAAGAAATAAAAATCGGTTTAACGAGTCAATCGCTCACTATGAATAGATGGCTTTCTACCCAGCAAATAAAAATGAACGACACCGCGCAGATAACCCAATCCGTAGGAAAAATGTAATACCCCAAACGTTCTCAGCAACATCCAAAACCGTGGAACCGATTTCACGTGCATACGCAAAGCCGTGTAGAAAGCCAATGCGAAATACATCGCAACGACAATGGCATACATCCAACCCAATACAGGATGAATCAACACGCCGGTCCAACCTGCCAATAAAAAGAAAACCCAAAGCGGCGGCGCAAGCTGTCGAAGTGTAGTTACAGCACCGTGCTTCTTGTTTACGAATACCTTCCAGTATCCATACTGATCGTACTGTTTGTATAACTTAGATATCGATCCGCGCACATAGTAGTCAGACTGTATGGCAGGATCGAGATAAATCTTAAACCCGCCCTGCACCACACGGTAATTAAACTCATCGTCTTGATTGCGCGCGAGCTCCTCATCGAAGAAACCAACTCGCTCAAACACCTCCCGTCGATACGCCCCAAATGCTACCGTGTCGACATATCCTGATTTTCCACCTGTTCGAAAATGTGCATTACCCACTCCGAACACCGACGACATCGCGAGTGAAATAATTTCTGACCACTCATTCTCATGCACGTTTCGAATGATACCGCCTGCACATCCTACCTCAGGGTGGTCCTGAAGCACTCGAACGTTGTGATGAACAAAATCCTTATCTACTACAGCGTGCGCTCCGAGTATAATTCCGATGTCGTAATCGAGTGGATCCAGGCCAATGTTGAGTGCATAAGGCGTTGTCCTTCGTGCGTTGTCAACCAACTTTATAAAAGAGTATCGCTCTGCATATTCTCCAACCAGCGCTCGGGTTCCATCGTCGCTCATACCATCAACCACCCATACATGCAACTCAACGCCTGTTTGATTGCAATGCACGAGCGAGTCAAGACATTTGCCAATGTATCCCTGTTCGTTTCGACAAGGTATTATTACTTTAATCTTCATGGCTTACCTTCTTTCGCATTATAGAAGAGGTTTTATAGACAGCATACAGAAGGAATGAAGGTATGAGTATCGCTTCAAAAAAAAGCGCTTTATATCCTTCAGGGCCGGTGCGTATCAAGGCCGGAAAAAAGGCCGCGATTGACAAGACTAAAATGGTTTGAACGATATATGCAAACCAATTCGATGGATTGACTTTAGCTTGAGCACGAAATGCATACCCAACCAACAAACCCAATAGCAGCGACCCCATAGCAACTCCGAAGACACCAAAGTTCACATACCATCCCGTTGCATGGTTAATGGTGAAACCTTGCACTTCGGTATAGTGAATGGACGCTGTATAATGCTGATATGAATCGATGGGCCGCGTCACTTCAACAAACCTCGGAATCATCGAGTGAAGCAGGTAATTAAAGCTTCCACCATACGTGAATGGAACGTCATAATAAACCGCCCCGTACATCGACATGTGTCCTGCAAACATTTCATTGCTGGCCATAAGACTCAGCACGGATGTAGAAAAGGACATTTTCTGAACGACCTGTTCGGTTGGAATACCGGGCCCGGTCGACAAGCCCAAATAGTCGAGTATCGGCAATGCGCGTGTCATTTCAATCAATACAATGATGGCTGCTAATCCTCCGAGTAAGATACCGATTCGATAGAAGCTGATTTTCTTTGAGTTGGTCACATAAAATGCAACCGCAAAAAGAAACGCAAACAACAAATCGTTTCTGCTTCCGATCAATGCGGAATAGGTGAGCAAAGCAAACAAAACGAATGCGTATGCAATGATTAACGCTATCGAATAATTACCGCGAAATCGTTTTCCCTCTTGCTGGCTCATCATCAGGGAAATGCCGAAGAGCACTAAAAAAAGTGACGCAGACTTGCTAATCTGATAGAGCGAATAATAGCTGCCGGCATGATGACTCAAATAGATATACAGCGACTCATGGTTCGTGATAGCTTCTCCAATTTGCGCCTTGATAAAAAAATAACTTGTAACGGCCATGAGGCATGCAAGAGCGATCAGTATCCAATGGTTCAACACAGGTATTGCGCGTGGAGGCTGTGAGGCATCAGGAGAAACCCGTCGCACCATAAACAAAACACTTGCTTGAAAAACGAGTAAGAACAACGAGAACATACACAAGCTAAAGAAGTAGCTACTGTTCAATTGAATGGCAAAGAGCTTATCGAAATAGGAGTAATAATGAAAGCCAACGTGCTCCAATGCATTGCCCGTGAGCAAGTCGATTGTGACTGCCCAGCCTCCCATCATCGACCAATAATAAATCACCAATGTTGGCAGCAACAAAACGATGCTCTTGGTGTGCTGCCAAATTTTATACTGCAGAAATACAGCAACTACTGTAGTTAGAGTAAGTAGGATTAAATTAATCATGTATGACGGGCGTTCATTGTTTCACTGTAAACCATCATCAGGCGTTCAGCAATTCGATCTGAATTCAATTCCTTTGCAACAACCACTTCGCGACCGTTGCTTCTCCGTTTTTCCATCAACACGTGTCGCAAGGCATCCGCAAGCGCTTCTGATTGTTGAGCGGCCACAGCCATTGGCAAAGAACCGCCAATAACAGACACTACGTCACCAACATCAGTTGCCACAACGGGTAGATTGCAAGCCATCGCTTCCTTCACCATCACCGGGCTACCTTCACTGTCGCTGCAAATGAGCAAGCAGTTGCATGCGTTTAGCAACAACAGCATTCGTTCGTAAGTCACACCTCCCGAAAGAGCAACCAACTCAACATTTCTTCCTTCGGTTTTTAGCACTTGAACGGCAGCCTCAGCGATGTCAAAGCGCTTCACCGCTGCGCTGTTGTTGAACAGGATGTATTCCACCTCCTGAGAAAATTCCAATTGCTCGCGCGCTTCATTCTGCGCCCTAGGATGGTAATTATTCAGATCAACTCCAAATGGCAACACCCGTGCAATTGCCTTTCTCCACCACAACTTCTCAAGCAATCTATTGCTCACACAAAGCACTGCTGAGGCTCGAAGCACGGATAGCTGTGAGAGCAACTTCGCAAAAAGCTCCTTCAGAAAAAATTCTGTTTTGACAAAGTTCAAATCGCTCCCATGAAACGTGATAACAAGGTGCTTCGCTCCAGCCCAAGAGGCGAGAAACGAAGTAACCGTTCCGTAGTGAGCATGCACAACGTCGGGCTTCATCGACTTCACCAATGCACGTAAGCGAAACAACTCCTTGAAAAGATAGATTGGATTGGTGCGAGAACTGAGATAATGCACATGCACATCGGCTCCTTGCGCTGCCAACTCGCGGGCCTGACGCTTTGAAAATATCATGGAGTTTCCTTCAGGAGAGCCCGGAATAATGAATAGCACTTTTGGTATACCAAGACTGTTTGTCATCTATTGCCGTGAAGAAATTGAATGAAAATCATAGGGTGTTTTCGCTCTTTGCCAATCGATAATACCACGCAAGATATACCAAACAGAAAATGGACCCCGCCACTGAAAAAAGGGTGATGGCCAGTTGCGCGCTTCCGAAACGATATCCAATGTAAAACGCCAAGCAACGCGTCAATAAATCAATTGCAGCAATGATTAATTGCTGTTTGTGCTTGCCCTTAATCAGGGCAACATAATTGAATGGCGCGATTGCGAAATTCAATCCGAAGAAAAGGATCAACACCGAGGCGAATTGTCCGGCCTGCGCCCATTCGGCACCAAACACAAACACGAATAAATCTTGTCCGAAAAAAAACAGCAACAAAATGAATGGAACCGCCATTCCGAACAGCAACAAGAAGGTGGACATGATCATTTTATGAAACGGCTCACCACTTCTGTGAAGCTCAGATGCTTTTGAATACTGAGCAAGGAAAATCGTACTACTGATCAATGCCGCAGGTGCTTGCAAAATCCTCCAACACAAATAGAACGCCCCCGTTACCAGCGCTCCAAATGCTCCTTCCAGAAAAAAAACAATCAAGCTCAACTGTAATACTTCTAGCAAACCATTCGGTGTGTTATAGAATATATACTTGCTGAATTTCGACAGACCCTGCTGTGTAATGCTCACCTCACGCTGCAGATAACTGCTGGGCTTTTGCTTCACAAAAACGGAAAAGACAACGAGTGAAATAAACTGACCGGCAATAAACCCGACTACCAAACCTTGCGAGTGATAAAAGTAAAAGCCTATCAAGAGCGAAAAGCCACTGATAGCGAGATTACCCAGAATCCTAACCCCGCTATTGAGCGCATATTCTTCGGTGCGCGTGGTATAGAAGTTATAAATCTGAACCCATGCCGTGCACAGAACACCGATGGGCAACATCCACACAATGCTATTTCGTGCTACACCCGTGAAATACAAAATCGCACCCACCAGCAACACAAGACCGCTAAACACAAGCGACACCTTCATAGCGACATTGCGGCGGGACGTAGCCTCTTCGATATTCTCAGAATCAGGAATACTAAACTCTATTCGGAGCGTCGACAACACCACAAGCGGGAGCATCCAGGAAAAAAACAGCGCAAGTATTGAATAATCGTCCACACTGAAAATCCTACTCAGCACGGGCATTGCTGCATAGCTCACTACTTGCGCTGCAGCAGTGGCGCTCGTCAATTTGAGAGCGCGATCCAACTGAAACGTTTTCGATTTCGCAAGTAGTTTCTTCATGGGTTACATGCAATGAATGCCTTCACGGATTAATGCAGCGATTTGGATATTTTGATAAAAGACAAAGCCAAAAGTATGGCAATCACATAGGACACTACCTGCGCAACAGTAAACCCCCACAGCGCCGACAAAGCATCACCTCCCATGGCTTTTCCAACATGAAACCCGGCGTAGACAATAACAACGTGCGCTGCATCAAATAGAAGCATTTCACGCTGACGCTGCAATCGCAGGAATATGAATGAAAGTGACGACGAAACAAACCACACACCCAACCATACACTGATGACACGGCAATACACAATCAAGTCGTTCCACTCCGGTCCGAGCACTCCTACCACCCACGATGCAGGCATAAGCCAAACCATGGCCGTCATGCCTGCCGACATCAGCGTAAGCCTGCCCAAAAATTTTCCATAGAGCGAAAGCATGGTTTTCCGCTCGTGAATGGAAGCTATTGTGCCGTAATACACTTGGGAAATAGATGCGGCTACCATACCCAAACCGGCTCCCACATAGGTCATGGCAACACTCACCATACCCGCACTAACCGCTCCGAAATTCTGCACAAACAGCTCTATGTACATGAAGTTGATGAACGCGCCAACAAACACGCTAGGGGTGGTATACAACACATAGGACTTGTGCTGCTTGATCAATTCCAATTTCGAAAAATTACGTCGCTCAACAACAGCAGCCTCCTTGTTGTACTTCCAAAATTGAATCAACGCCGCCAACCCATAACCACCCGTTCTGCCTGCGATGAGTCCCGAAAAATTGAGCCCTGCAAAACCGGCTGCCATCTTCACTCCTTCGCCGGTGGCAGTCTGAACGAATTTACCTTGTGCAATTCGCTCATAGTCTTTGCGGGCATTGAACCAGTAGGATGTAAGCTGCACACACCCCATGGCAAGCACAACGAAGGGCATTAGAAAAATACTTACTCCCAGTTCATGCAAGCCGTGTATCCAATCGAACCGATAGCAACATGCGGCTATGACCATTGCCAACAGTGACATAAGGACCACAACCCTGAACCCCGTGATGGCCACCTCCCGGGAATCGCGCAGCGATGGCTTACCCACAATGGCATACTCCAATTTCAGGGTGCTTACTATTCCGAGCATTTCACTGAAGAAAACAAACGACGCCAGCTTGGCGAAGTCCTCCGGACCATAGAAGTACTTTTGCAGGAGCGGCAACGTCAAAAATGGAATGAGTTGCGAAACAGCCGTGCCCGTAGCAAGCACCATCACATTTTGTATGAATGTCTTCTTTTTAACGCTCATCAAATCGTATCTAAACTCGATTCCAAATCTCCCAACTCTTCTCGGCTTGCTTGATTAGCATGGCATGTCCGTTCATGGTTTTCGCTCCCGCCAAACGGCCCAGATGTAGGAATGTTGTTTCTTCCGGATTGTAAATCAAATCATACAAGAAATGCTTCGCCGACAAACCCTCGTAGGGCAAATAAGGGCATGTGTCAATATCGGGATAGGTGCCCAGCGGCGTAGTATTGATGATTAACGGGAAATGATGAATCACCTCTGCCTTGAGCACATCATAACCCATCACCTGATCTCCCTGCGGTGTTCTGCTCACAAAATGAAAAGGGATGCCCCACTTGCGGAGCACATAGGCCACTGCCTTCGATGCACCGCCAGTTCCCAGTATCAGTGCACGCTCATAATGGTTTTCCAAAAATGGCTTGATGCTCATTTCAAAACCATATGCATCGGTATTGTAACCGGTAAGCTTTCCGTGCTGAACCTTTATGCAGTTAACAGCACCTATTGCCTGCGCCACTTCATCCAAATCGTTCAAGAAAGGCATGATGGATTCCTTGTACGGAATCGTTACGTTGAGCCCTTCCAGTTCGGGGTTTGCTGCTATTAATTCGGGAAACTGTGAAATATCCGGAATCGAAAAGTTGAGGTATCGGCATTCTGTCAAATGCAACTCTTCAAAACGCTTGGTGAAATAACCCTTCGAGAAGGAATGCACCAGCGGATAACCCACTAAGCCAAACAGGCGATCTTTCGGTGTGGAATCCAACGCGGCCCTTACGATTTCTTGAGTTTAGCCCTCAATACTCCTATGATGATGGGAAGTATTGAAATACCGATAATACCGAATACAACAATCTCGAAATTGTTCTTTACGATATCAAATCCGCCGCAGGTATAACCCAACAATGTGATACCTACCACCCAAAGTACTGCCCCCAAGAAACTCACAGAAATGTACTTACGATAGGGCATATTGCCTGCACCTGCGACAAATGGCGCTATGGTGCGAACGATGGGAACAAAGCGCGCCATGATAATAGCTTGCCTTCCATACTTCTCATAAAACGCCTCTGTTTGCGTGATGTATTCTCGCTTGAAAAACAAGATACGGTCTCGCTTCTTAATCTGTTCACTAAAAAACTTCCCTACGAAGTAATTGACGTTGTCGCCACACAACGCCGCAAGTATGAGCAGCGGCATAATAACCCAAACATTCAAGCCCTCGTTGTTATTGGCGGCTGCAATAGCTCCTGCCGCGAACAGCAATGAGTCACCTGGCAATAAGGGCATAACAATCAAACCCGTTTCAACGAAAACAATCAAAAACAGGATAGCATAAATGTACAAACCATAATTGGCTACCATAGCCATCAGGTGTTCGTCGATGTGAAGCACAAAATCAATTAAAGTCGACATAATGATGATTTATTACGAAAGTGATTGAAAAAACAAAAGCGATGCACCACAATGAATCATTGAAATGCACCGCCATTGCGATAGTTTACTAGTTATTATTCTTCCTCCGCATCGAAGAATTCTTTGATGCGACTTAAAAACCCTTGTGTATCCTTCGCCTCGCGAACCTTGTCGCTGAGCGTAGCTTTGCTCTTCTTATCCATCGATGCAGCTGCTGAAACAGGCACCTCAACATTCAATGCACCTGCAACCGGATTGAACTTATCGAGACCGTGAATCACAAGACCTACACCTGTGCTCATTGCCGGTATCAGCATGTTTTCATTCTTGGCTTTTACAACGTGCTCATTGGGGTATCCTATGCGGCAATCCATGCCGGTGATATACTCTACAAGCTGCTTCATGTGCTTCAACTGCGATCCGCCACCGGTAAGCACAATACCGCCGATGAGTTGCTTCTCGAATCCACTGTTGCGAATTTCCCAGTATACGTGTTCGATAATCTCGTCCATGCGCGCTTGAATGATCTGTGATAGATTCTTCAACGAGATTTCCTTCGGGTCACGGCCCTTCAAGCCAGGTATACAAACAATTTCGTTGTCCTTATTCTCGGTAGCAAGGGCGCTTCCGAACTTTACCTTCAACAGCTCTGCATGATTGCGCATGATAGTGCAGCCTTGCTTGATGTCTTCGGTTATGATGTTTCCGCCGAAAGGAATAACTGCAGTATGACGAATAATGCCATCTTGAAAAATAGCTACGTCGGTGGTGCCACCGCCAATATCAACCAACACAACACCCGCTTCTTTCTCTTCTTGGCTGAGAACTGCTGCCGCGCTGCCCAGAGGCTCAAGCGTTAAAGCATCTACACTCAAACCTGCCTTCGTAACACACTTGTAGATATTGCGAATGGCTGTAATCTGTCCGGTTATGATGTGGAAGTTAGCCTCAAGTCGAGTGCCGCACATCCCAATCGGATCCTTGATACCTGTTTCGCTATCTACCGTATATTCTTGTGGCAATGCATGGATTATCTCCTCACCGGGAAGCATCACAAGCTTGTGCATATCTTCTATCAATGCATCAATATCGCCTTTCGAAATTTCCTCTTCCACATTGCGACGCGTGCGCATGCCGCGGTGCTGCAAGCTCTTAATGTGCTGGCCGGCTATACCCACGTTCACCAATCGTATGTTGACACCGCTTTCGCGTTCGGCCTCTTCTACTGCCAAGCGAATACTTTGCACAGTCTTCTCGATGTTCGATACTACACCGCGAGTTACACCAATGCTCTCGCTTTTGCCGATACCGAGAATCTCGATTTTATTGTTCTCCATTTTGCGGCCTACCAAACAAGCAATCTTGGTGGTTCCGATGTCTAAGCCAACTACGATCTCTGAATTCATAGGGTTTTTCGTTTTCTGTTATTCAATTTTTCGGTTATCCTTATTCTTATCGTCTAATGCCTACTACCTGGCCATTGTATTGTGCCTGCAGTGAGCCAAAACGATCTAAATCATCGGCATGCACAACATGCTCGTAAAACGCACGAAGCTTCTTCAGCTTGGCATCGAGGTGGTAGATGTAGCCTACATTCACACGCTGGTTGCCCACACGCGGTATAATCTCAAACTCGCCTCCTGTATTCACATACACATGCTCTATCTGTGCGCGCCAAAACGTATCGCGCGCTACTATCTGCGTAAACTGATAGATCTCGTCCAAAGGCGTTTTCCATGCGAGGCTGTCCGGAAAATTTACCGCCACACTTTCAGCACGTATACCATCCGGAATTTCACCCGTAAACACAGGCAGCTTTACCGTGGTCAGCTCCGAAAGCTCCATGGTGTAGCCGTCCGAATCGAGATAGTAGCTTTCGCCGTTGCGATTGAAAATGCGGGCTATAGGCGTTCGCTGCTTCACATGAATTACACATCGTCCGTCGACCGTTGTGTAAACATGCGCATCACGAACGGAACTGTTGGCCGTTACTGCGCGGTGTATAGCTCCCAAGTCAACGTCATTCAAAGGCTTCCCCACGATAACATCGGTTGCACTGTCGGCGATCGCTGCTACGATTTGCTCATCGATGAACTTCCGTCCATCAGACAACTCTACTTGCACCTCCAACTTCCAGCACAGGGTATCGCTCTGTTTCTTTCCCACAAAACCCAAGGCCACAAATAGGCCGACAGCTCCGACAATAGCGAGCGAATAGATAAAAACAGCACGCAAACGCTTGCGGCGTTCGATGTTTTTTATGAAGCTATTTCCTTTGTCCTTCGTCATTTGGTTTGGCTGGTAACGGAAGGAAAACCTCCCGACTATTTCCCGGAAAACGCCGCTGCTACTGGGCCTACAAGCGCATCTATGTCGCCTGCCCCAAGCATCACAATCACTTGGCGCGGACTACCGGTCAACTCTGCTAATAAAACCTGCTTCTCGACGAGTTTTTTGGTGGGTTTGGAAATGTTATCCAATAGCAATTGTGAATCAATTCCCGCCAAAGGCAATTCACGGGCAGGATAAATTGGGAGGAGTATGATATCATCGAGCAGCTCCAGGCTGCGTGCGAATTCTGTCAAAAAATCGCGCGTTCGGGTAAACAAATGGGGCTGAAACACACCGGTAATATGCTTTTCCGGATACAGTTGACGCACAGAGTTTATGCAGGCGCGCAACTCCTCCGGATGGTGCGCGTAGTCATCAATCAGCACCACATCATCCCTACGTATGCGATACTCAAAACGCCTTTTGACTCCCATGAAAGAACTCAATCCATCGCGTATTTGCTGCTCTGTAAGTCCAACCGCCCGGCAAACGGCTATTGCAGCCACCGCATTTTCCACATTGTGCATTCCGGGAAGTCCAAGCTCAACGCCAAGCCAATGCGCATCTGCCGCCTGGTAGTCGAAAAAATACTGTCCCTCACGTATCTCAACCTTCGAAGCAAAATGCCCCGCTTCCTGCGTTCCACTATAATCGATGTGATGCACTCCCTCAGGCAATGCTTCCACATCGATTGGCAACTCGCTTCGATGAATCAACAGGCCTCCGGCCTTCAACTTGCATGCAAACAAATTGAACGACTCCTTCATGTATTCATGCGAACCATAGATATCCAAATGATCGGCGTCGGTGCTGGTAATAACTGAAATCTGCGGCGATAAAGTCAAAAAAGAACGGTCATACTCATCGGCCTCTACCACGGTCCATTCTGCACTCTTGTCGAGCAATAGATTTGTTCCATAATTAGTCGCTATACCTCCCAAAAACGCATTACAGCCTTTACCGCTGTGCTTGAGCAAATGCGCAATCATTGAGCTCGTTGTGGTCTTACCATGCGTGCCCGCAACGGCTATGCTCTTGCTCTGAGCCGTTATTACACCCAACGCTTGCGAACGCTTAATGAGCGTATAACCCTGGTCATTCAACCAGTTCAACTCCTGACTGTCATTGGGCATTGCAGGTGTATAAATTACAAGCACCTTCTCCTTGGGTGTGTGACGCACCACAGGCGGTATCTCGAGCACCGTGTCATCAAAATGCACCGCAATGCCCTCCATTTCTAACTCAGTCGTAAGCGGTGTCGATGTGCGGTCGTAACCCATCACCAACTTGTCGTGAGCATGAAAATAGCGCGCTATGGCCGACATGCCAATGCCACCAATTCCCAAAAAATAATAGACCTCCGTTTCTTCAAAATTCATTGCATAGGGATTGAATTGGCTATTGAACCAGTTTTTTTACTTCTTCAACAATGCGCTCTGCGGCATTTTTCTGTGCCAGCCCATGTATTGCTAGGGCCAACCTTTGGCACTGATTGTCGCTGCTGAGAAGAGCGCTCACTGCATCGCCCAGCGCTGAAGTTGCTTCGCCGTCCTTCACAAGAATCGCTGCATGTTTGCTTACCAATGCCATTGCGTTCTTCGTTTGATGATCTTCCGATACATTGGGCGACGGAACAAAAATGGACGGTTTACCCACCAAGCACAGCTCTGAAATACTCATGGCGCCTGCTCTGGAAACGACCACATCGGCTGCAGCATAGGCCAAATCCATCTCCCTAATGAACTCATGTGCCTGCACATGCTTCAACGCAGCCGCTCGCTTGCGCGATGCTTCAACATATCCCTTTCCTGTTTGCCAGATGACCTGAAAACCTTCTTGCTCCCAGCGCTCTGCGTGCGCATCGACTGCCTGATTAATGGACCTTGCTCCCAGACTTCCTCCTATCACCAGCAACGTCTTGCGATTGCTATCCAATCCAAAATGACGCAATGCCATTTCACGCTTGCCTTCCAGCTGCACCACCTCAGGACGCACCGGATTGCCGGTCATAACAATCTTCTGCGACGGGAAATACTTCTCCAAACCTTCATACGCAACGCAAATGGTATCCACCTTGTTGGATAGGATGCGATTGGTTATTCCGGGAAACGAATTTTGCTCTTGTATAATTGTCTTTACACCTGCTCCTGCAGCAGCTCGCAAGAGCGGGCCGCTGGCATAACCACCTACGCCAATGGCAATATCGGGCTTAAACTCCCGCACGATGCGCCGTGCCTTGAGCATGCTTGCCACCAGCTTAAACGGCACCAGTAAATTCCTCCATGTAATTCTGCGCTGAATGCCTACGATGGGCAATCCGACAATTTCAAAACCTGCTGCCGGCACCTTTTCCATCTCCATCTTGCCCAGGGCGCCCACAAACAAAATGACGGCATCGGGAAATTGCGCCTGAATCGTTTTTGCAATTGCAATTGCTGGAAAAATATGCCCGCCTGTGCCCCCCCCGGAAATGATTACTCGCATGCTCCTGCTTTATTAGTTTGTTGGAACCGGCTCAATGAACTTCGTTTGGCTCAAACTGAGGTCTTCCTCCATCTCATCTTTGCTCCTGCAAATACTCAGTATGATACCCAATGCCAAGCAAGTAAATAGCGTGCTTGTTCCTCCCATGCTCACCAAGGGCAACGGCTGACCTGTAGTGGGGAATAAACTCACTGCAACGGCCATATTGATGAACGCCTGTATCACAAGCATAAAGGCTAACCCCAACGCTGTTAGCTGCGCTCCCATTTTCGGATTGTTGATAGAGAGTTTGATGGTCCTGAACAGCAAAATCAGATAGAGCAACACGAGTGTTATTCCACCGAAAATGGAACCATACTCCTCAATAATAAACGGGTAAATCATATCGGAATACGGGTGGGGTAAAAAATTACGTGAGCTGCCGGTTCCGGGACCCTTCGGAATAATGCCTCCTTCGTGAATGGCGTACTTCGCCAAATCCGTTTGATAGTTGCCCTCACTGTCTTCGTCCATCGCGCTCACTATACGATTCTTCCAGGTGCCATAACGCGCAGGGAATCCCGTGGTTTCACCTACTACGATGATCAGAAAAATAAATCCTACACCTGCTGCCACCAGTTTACTCATGTGGCGAAAAGGCACACCCGCCAAAAACATCATCAAAAAACAGATGCTTGCCAGCATTGCCGCCGTTGAAAAGTTGGCGGGGAGTATGAGCCCGCAAATAAGCGCTATCGGCCAGATTACGGGTAAAACGCCTTCCTTGAAATCATGCAACAAATCGCGCTTTACCGCAAGCGTTCGCCCCACATAAATGATGAGCACAATCTTAGCAAAATCACTGGGCTGAAACGTCAAGCCGGTAAAGGGTATTACTATCCATCGGTTCGCATCGTTCAAGTTATGACCAAACAACAGCGCGTATGCCAGCAACCCGGCAGCAACCAGAAGAAGAATCTTCGAGAGCCTCGAGAAATAACGGAACGCCATTCGGTGAACAACATACATGATGATAAATCCAAGCACAATCATACCCGTATGCTTGAGCAAAAACTTCAGACTGTTGCCGTGCGCTTTGTAGGCCAGCGTCGAAATTGCGCTGTAAACAGCCAAGATGGAAATGAGCGACAAAAAGAGGGTCACCATCCAAATGGTACGGTCGCCTTGCAGTTTATTGAGGAGATGCTTCATGTTTTTCAGGTCGTGTACGAATATGCGACACGAAGCACATGAACTCGTAGCTCCTGTGGCCGCGTTTTACACAACGGGCTGTGCAACATGAAAGGCAAAAAAAATCCCGCCACTAGGGCGGGATTTTATGAGGATAGGCCTAATTACTGGACCAATACTTTTCGTGTCGATACTCGGGCGCCCTCTTGGAAGCGTACGAAGTAGATGCCACGCTGGAACGAAGACACATCCTGGCGAATCACAAAGTCGTCAGAAGCAATTACACCCTGGTGCAGGGTTGCCACTTCGCGGCCGGTGATATCGAGCATGGTTACCGTCGCTTTGTCGCCTGAGGCGTTCATGACATGCACTGTCAAATTACCGTTTGCCGTGGTGCGCACATTCATTTCAATGGCAGCGCGTTGAACGTTCTGCACTGAATTGGGAGCAGCTTCCGCCGTAAAAACCCCCTCCTGGCCTGTGTGAAACGTGCACAGATAGAAATAACTACCTGCAACGGTCACTTCATAATCATACGTCTGATTCCCTGAATTCAGCGGTGAGTTCCACAATGCGGCACCGGCCGGAATATCGATTGAAACCGTGTTGTGCGATCCGTTGTTCCACTGGAAACGAACGGTGTCTCCAACAATCACCGAAAAATCAGCAGGACTGAATGTGTAACCTTGTTGGTTTACAATATGAACTGTCGCCTGCATGTGCAAGGAAACTGCAAGTACCAAAACGATCAGTGAGAGTATAATTTTTTTCATGGTGCTAATTTGGTTTCAAAATTCAATTTACAAATTTACGTATTTTCAGGCATCGAAAAATGATGCCACAATACCCTTGTGAATAACAAATTACTTAAACGCATCGAAGCCCGTTACATCCATACCCGTGATGAGTAGGTGGATGTCGTGAGTTCCTTCATAGGTAATAACCGACTCCAGGTTCATCATATGACGCATCACCGGATATTCGTTGGTGATACCCATACCTCCGAGCATTTGACGCGCTTCACTTACGATTTCCTTGGCCATGGCAATGTTGTTGCGCTTTGCCATACTGATTTGGCCTGTTGTTGCGCGACCTTCATTGCGCAATTGTCCCAAGCGGAAAGTGAGCAATTGTGCTTTGGTGATTTCGGTAATCATCTCAGCCAGTTTCTTCTGCTGCAACTGGAATGCGCCAATCGGCTTTCCGAATTGAATACGCTCTTTTGAATAACGAAGTGCCACATCGTAGCAATCGAGTGCTACACCGATTGCACCCCAAGCAATACCGTAACGAGCAGAGTCGAGGCAACCCAGTGGTGCTCCCAAACCGCTCTTATTGGGAAGAAGGTTTTCTTTCGGAACCTTCACGTTATCGAAAATCAATTCGCCTGTATCGCTGGCACGCAAGCTCCACTTGCCGTGCATGGTGGGCGTAGTAAAACCTTCCATACCACGTTCTACGATGAGACCGTGAATACGACCAGCTTCGTTTTTAGCCCAAACAATTGCAATCTGAGCGAATGGCGCATTGCTGATCCACATCTTGGCACCGTTGAGCAAATAGTGATCGCCCATGTCTTTGAAGTTGGTAGTCATGCCACCCGGATTGCTACCATAGTCAGGTTCTGTCAAACCAAAACATCCCATCCATTCGCCTGTTGCCAACTTGGGCAAATACTTCGCACGCTGTTCTTCATTTCCGTATTTGTAAATCGGATACATCACCAACGAACTCTGCACGGAAGCCGTAGAACGCAAGCCGCTGTCGCAACGCTCAAGCTCCTGCATAATCAACCCGTATGATATATGGTCGAGACCTGCACCCCCGTATTCGGTCGGGATGTAAGGACCAAAAGCACCGATTTCACCAAGACCAGCGAGCAAATGCTGAGGAAACTTACAGTTTTCTGCCGCTTCTTCAATAATAGGAGAAACTTCCTTCTTCACCCATGCCCGGGCTGCATCGCGAACCAGTTTTTGCTCTTCCGTGAGCAATTCATCCATCAAATAATAATCGTGACCTTGGTATAAATCTGTACGCATTGTGTATTGAATGTTTAATCAGATAATCGCCGGTTTTTCCGACGATGGCGCGAATGTACAAACGCGAACGATGAACAGAAAACTAAATTAGGTAATAGGTGATAGGTAATAGGTGATAGGTGATAGGCGATAGGTATCAACCTGACGTTCAATAACATACTCCCTATAACCTATCACCTATTACTTATGCGCTATTCTTTATTCGCTTCATACCACGAATCCACCAACAAATTCTTCCCCACGCTGGCTTCAACAGCCAGAAAATCGCAGCGTTCATTCATCTGATGGCCATTGTGTCCTTTGATCCACTTGAAACGCACGCTATGCCGCTGAGCAACGACAAGATAACGCTTCCATAAGTCAGGATTTTTGACGCTTTTCCAACCTCGCTTGACCCAGCCGCCGATCCAATTCTTTTCCACGGCATCTACCACATACTTCGAATCGGAATAGACCACCACCTCACATCCGTCCTGCTTGAGCATCTCAAGACAAACAATCACACTCAACAACTCCATCCGATTGTTGGTGGTGAGTCGAAACCCCTGGCTAATTTCCTTGTAGTGCGGACCACTTTGAAGTATGGCACCGTAACCTCCCGGCCCCGGGTTTCCTTTGGCAGCGCCATCGGTATAAATGGTAATGCTCGTCATGCCCAATTCTATCCGACCAAATGTTGGATATTGTTACTAAATAGTTTCACTGCAATAGCGAGCAGAATGATCCCAAATATTTTCTCAATAACGTTGATGCCTGCAACGCCCAGCGCTCGTTCTATTCGATTGGTCAACTTTAAGACAATGAAAATTGGCAGCATGTTCAAGACAATGGCTGCCAAAATATTGATCTGTTGATACTCAGCGCCCAGTGAAATAAGAGTGGAAAATGTTCCTGCACCGGCAATAATAGGAAATGCAAGGGGAACAATTGACGCTGCTCCCTCAGCTCCCTCTTTCTGCTTAAATATCTTGATACCCAGCACCATTTCCATGGCTATGAAGAACAGTATGAATGAACCGGCTACGGCAAACGAATTCACATCTACTCCAAACAGGTATAAAAACCGTTCACCGAGAAATAAAAAAACCACCATCAACAGAAACGAGACCAACGTGGTAGTTAGAGGCTGTATGTTTCCGGATGTGTTTTTTATTTTGACAACTATAGGTATGCTGCCGATGATATCGATCACCGCAAACAACACCATAAAGCAAGAACCAATTTCTTTCCAGTCGAACATAGCGCGAAAGTAAGATAGGCCTACTCTTCGGTAATCATCAATTTATAAATCGTCGTACTCATAGAGCGGATCAATGCGCGAACCGGCGGGCAACTCAAAAATCGGCTTTATCAATCCGTTGTCAAGGCCGTACACCCATCCGTGCAAATGAGGCCCCTGACGTTCTTTCCAGGCTTTCTGAATAACGGATGTCTTAGCCAGATTGGTTACCTGCTCTATCACATTCAACTCAACTAGACGATTGGTGCGCGTTTCTTCATCGCCTATGGCCTGAAGCTCCTCGGCATGTATGCGCTGAACATCCTTGATGTGCATGACCCATTTGTTGATGATACCCAAGTTATGCTGTGACATGGAGGCCTTCACACCTCCGCATCCATAGTGTCCACAAACAATCACGTGCTTTACCTCTAGAAATTTCACGGCATACTCCAATACACTCAACAAATTCACGTCGGTATGTACTACCATATTGGCAATGTTGCGGTGAACAAATATTTCTCCGGGAGAAGTACCTGTAATTTCATTGGCAGGCACGCGACTGTCGCTGCAACCTATCCATAGAAAATCGGGCGTCTGAATGCCTGAAAGTTTTGTGAAATAATTTGGGTCATTCTGAACCTTTTCAGCAGCCCATGCCTTGTTTTCAAGTAGTAGTTTATCGTATGATTTCATGCTGTTGTAATTCTAATTCATTTCTAATTGAAAAGGATCGTTGAAAATTTCAGCGTGCCGGTTATCACGCATTACATAAACACGAATGCCTCTTGCCTGCGACGAAGCAATAAAGTCATTCACCGTTTCAACAATGTCCTGATCCATAAATTCGTTGCGAAGCGGATCGATTAATACGGCGCTGTTGTCCGGAATTTTTTGCAGATAATCGACCAGCTTGGATTTATTCAAAAACGAAACTTCACGAGCGAATCGAATGAGGAACTTGCCTTCATCTTCCACCATTATCATCGACGATCGAAAATTGCTGCGCATCACGAAATACAACCCGACTAAAATCCCCACAAGAATACCAATGAGCAAATCGGTGAAAATGATGGCCAGGATTGTCACTATGAATGGAATAAACTGCTGCCTCCCCTTCTTGTAATACTCCTTGAAAAGAGAAACATTCGCCAACTTATATCCAGTTAAGATAAGTATGCTCGCCAATGCAGCCTTTGGTATCATGTTGAGAATACCCGGTATGGTGAACACACAAACCATCAGCAACAAACCATGCAATACTGCCGATGCCTTCGATCTTGCACCCGCATTGATGTTGGCTGAAGAACGTACAACTACAGAAGTAACAGGCAATCCCCCAACAAGTGCCGACAGCATATTGCCCGTTCCCTGTGCATACAACTCACGATTGGCCGGACTAATACGCTTCTCCGGATCGAGCTTATCTGCCGCTTCAAGGCTTAAGAGCGTTTCCAGCGATGCTACAATGGCCAGGGTGAAAGCTGTAATCCATACTTTGTAGTTGACGATGGCAGTCCAATCGGGCATAGTTATAAAACCGAACAGCTCTCCGACCGATTGAAAAACCGGAATCTGAACAACGTGCTCATCACTCAGTGCAAGCGCGTGGCCATCGGGCACCAAAAACACATTTAGCAGAACACCGCTCACCACAGCCAAAAGCGGTCCCGGCAAATACTTCACCCATGCCTGCTTCTTCATGAATCCGGTTTGATAGAAAAGCAAAATAGCAGCAGCTACCGAAGCAATCAACGTGGCTAACGGCGAAATTCGGCTCAATGCAACCCCTAATTCACTGAAGGTATTTTGTCCGTCAGGCTGTATAAAAGATTCCTCTCCCTCCGGGTCTGCATCATACCCAACATAGTGCGGAATCTGCTTTAGAATTATCAAAATACCGATGGCTGCCAGCATTCCCTTTATGACTGCATTGGGCACATATCGACCTATGCCGCCACCCTTGAAATAACCAAAAACGAGCTGTAAAATTCCAGCAATAAAAGCGGCCAATAAAAAAACCTCATAACTACCCAAATCATGAATGGCTGATGCAACTATGGCAGCAAGTCCTGCCGCCGGCCCGGAAACACTGAGCGAAGAACCACTCAAAAGACCGACCACCACGCCACCTATTACCCCGGCAATGATGCCAGCAAATGGAGTCGCGTCAGATGCGATGGCAATGCCTATGCACAAAGGCAATGCGACAAGAAAAACCACAATGGAAGCGGGTATATCCGCTCCGGGATGAATTCGGTTCACAGGAATACGTTTGAGTCGGTGCGAAGATAGACGACTACGAAGTTCGATTAACAAGTCGTTAACACTTCCTCCAAAACTAGTGGGAACCACTTAATCTCAAGCGCACGAACCTTACTCTCGATGTCAGCAACGGAATCGCTACCTGAAATTTCAACGCAGTGTTGAGCAATGATAGCTCCTTCATCATAGTGCTCATTCACCCAATGCACGGTAATGCCCGACTCCGCTTCATGTGCGGCATGCACGGCTTCGTGAACAAAATGACCGTACATGCCCTTCCCTCCATATTTGGGCAACAACGACGGATGAATATTGATGATGTGTTGCGGGAAATGCGCGACCATCGATGCAGGAACCTTCCATAAAAAACCTGCGAGCACAACGAAGTCTACCCGCATCGACTGCAACTGCATCACGAAATCATCCGTCAGTACGAAATTTTGTTTGGTGAGAATTTGAGTCGGAATGCCATTGCTTTCGGCAATCTGCAACACACCTGCATCGGCCTTGTTGGACGCCACAAGCGCGACTTCAGCAATCGATTTCGATTTAAAATACTGAATAATATTAGCTGCATTGCTTCCTGCTCCGGAAGCCAAAATGGCGATACGCTTCACGTAAAGAATTTCGGCAATATTACATCATTGCTTGAAAATCAATGCGTGAATCTTCTTGTACAACATTTCGGGCTGAAATGGCTTCGAAACATAATCGTTCATACCTCGCTCCAAACTTCGTTCGCGTTCACCGTTGAGCGCATTGGCCGATAAACCAATGATAGGCACCTCCGACTGAAGCTCCTCCCGTATACACGTGGTAGCCTCGAAGCCGTCCATGACAGGCATCTGCAAATCCATCAATACTAGATGGTAAGATTTCCCTCGCATGCGATTCACAGCATCCTGACCATCTTCACTGATGTCGACAATTGCATTCCAAGACTTCAGCAACGCATTAGCGAGAAACTGATTCACCTGGTTGTCCTCCACCAATAAAATTCGTGAGCCTTCTAAATCGGGCTTGAATGCCTTCAGCTCCGTTGCCTGTATACCTCCCTTTTTCAAACGCAGCGTAAACGAGAATGTAGTGCCTACATTTTTCTCGCTTCGAAGCACTAATTCACTGCCCATGAGCTCAACTATTCGCTTGGATATGGACAGTCCCAATCCGGTGCCACCGTACTTGCGTGTAGTGCTGTTATCTTCCTGAGCGAATGCCAGAAACACAGCCGACTGGCGCTCCTCGGATATTCCAATGCCTGTGTCGGTAACACTAAATTCTATATCCTGCGCATCATCTGTAGTCCCGACATGGTTTATCTCCAGCTGCACACTGCCCTGCGGAGTAAACTTAATCGCGTTGCCAATGAGATTGGTAAGCACCTGATTCAAGCGATGCACATCGCCGATTAAATAAGGTTGAATGCTATCATCAATTTTCGATTCAAACGACAGTCCCTTCTCATGGGCGCGCACCTGCAATAATTTTGAGAGCTCAGAGAAATTATCACGAACCGAAAATTCAAACGCTTCCAACTCAACCTTCCCTGCTTCAATTCGAGAAACATTTAGTAAATCGTCGATGAGCACCAACAAGCCATCCGACGAAAAGCGCATCGTTTTTAGATATTCACGCTGCTCATCGTCGAGATTCGTTGCAGAGAGCAAGGCCGACATGCCTACTATGCCATTTACAGGAGTGCGCAATTCATGGCTGACATTGGCTAAAATAGTTTTTCGCAATTCCAATCCGGCCTCCGCCGCTTTTTTGGCCTCACGCATTTCCTGTTCAAGTTTTTTACGGGCCGATATATCAAAAACAACGATAACTCCACCCTCAACCTCGCCTGCATCGCCGTAGAGCGGCGCCGTGGTGCAAAGCAACCATGAAACCTCGTTCATGGCATCTTTGAATGGAGATTCGAAAACGGTGTTTTCGAGATAGAATTGAATTGGCCGAGCATTCGTCGACTCCTCAGTTTTCATATCAACTGCGGGAAAATCGGTTGCACGCATACCAACCATCTCATCCGAACTTCTTCCAAAAATTTCAGCAAAACGGTGTTCTGCGCGTGTTACACGTCCCGCCAAATCGTATCGGGCCATTCCCAGATTCAAACTTTCAATAATGTCAATTAATCGCTGGTCGGATTGTGCCTTGCGCGATTCCGCGATGTGTCGTTTCTGAATCTCCTCCTGAACTACATCGGCGAGCTGCAGCAAATCCTCATTCTCAAGCGAAGGACGATCCGGAAACAAGGCTGAAGCGGCCTCCTTCAACGACTCCAATACGTGAGATTGCCGCGTCAACAATGCTTTCAAGGCTTCCTTTTTAGCCTCCAATTCATCACTGCTCTCCCGCATGGCCGTCTCCATTAAAACACGATCATTATCGGTGTGCTCATAGCTATTACTCACCGCGCTCAGTACATCCCTAAACTGCTCAGGAACTTCAGGATAGCCCGGAAGAAACTTCTTCAACTGCCGCTCCAACAAGCGATGATAGTTCTTCCCCGTCATGCCTCTTCGTAATAGGTCGTGATTGTCATGGTTTGATTGTGCAAAGAGCACTTCGTGCTTCCCGGCTGGGGCGATATCTCTCCGTTGGAATAAAAACCGGTGTATACAGCCTGGTTGCCGAAATACTGACAAACAGATTCCACCTCCTCCTCAATGCGCTGATCGAGCACAAGCTTTCTTCCTACGCAACTCACCATAAGTACTAGGTTGGGTGACTTTTCTGTGGATTGCTCAGCTGCCTTCGCTGCCCCATCAACCAGCCGATCGAAATTGGCCATCATGAACTGGACTTGGGCACCCATTGGAATGTTACCCGCAAAACGCAGCGTTCCCGCTGCCTCATCAACACTTAAGATAGTTCGCACCAAATGACTTTGTCGATCACTACTTAAGATACAGAGCGGAAACAAAAGTGCAGAACCCGGAAGCTCGCTGGCACGAGGGCCTAAATATCGCTTGTACAAATCGAGTGCGTTCTCTCCATCCAACTCATACAATACGTTTTCAATAGCCTTGGTAACCACGCGCACAGGACCAAACAAATCCCATCCACCGTGCGATCCATGGGTTATTCTCAATTGACTCCCATAAAAACCAATGGCCACGATTCGATTGGGTTCCGGATCGTGGTTGGCGCCTACAAGCGTTTTGGTGAAACGTCCGGCATCGGCCGCCAAGCCACCGGTTACAATAACATCAGCAGATAAACCTTCGTTTATACCTCGAACCAAATCATCGCCATTTACAGAAATACCATCTGAAAAAACGAGTATGTGACACAAGCCTTCTCCTTTCAATTTTTGTGTAATTGAACGTCCGCATTCAAAACTATTTGCTGAGTCTTCGACATTACTCTCCACCACCTTCAACGCAGTCTTTTCAAACTTACAAGCTGTAACACTGACCGTGCTGTCGTTCACTTCATCGCCATGAATTTCACCTGCAGTGCTCGCAAGCACAATATCTGCTTCAGGGTAGATTTTACGAATCTCTCCATAAACGGAGTCGTTTGCCAAAGTGTCTACGCCACCAAATGCATAAACCAAATTGGGTTGAAATGAAATAGACGGTGTTACCGCCCATCCCTTGCCTTCTCGCCAGAGGTGCTGTTGAACTTTCATGTGATTTCAGATTAGTGGTTTAGTGGTCAAGGCCCTTGCCTTAGGAGGCTCAATGTAAGGATTTCCTTTCACTCGTCGCATTGCATCGGTCAAATCGAAGCAGCAATATCAATATTGATTAGGTTTGCAGCCTGAATATCAGCACATGTCTATAGCAGTAGAAAAAGTCACAAAAACGTACGGAAGTCAGCGCGCATTGAATGATGTTTCATTCGAAATAGGACGCGGACAAATCGTCGGTTTTCTCGGGCCCAATGGCGCAGGCAAAAGCACCATGATGAAGATTATCACGTGCTATATTCCTCCTACATCGGGCAAGGTTGCGGTGTGCGGCTTCGACGTAATGAGCCAAAGTACAGAGGCAAAGCGCTGCATTGGTTACCTCCCGGAACACAATCCGCTTTACACGGATATGTATGTGCGTGAATACCTTTCATTCGTGGGAGGCATGTACGAGATTCCTAACGTGAAATCGCGCGTGGAAGAAATGATCGAAACAGTTGGGCTGCAGCAGGAAGCACATAAAAAAATTGAAACCCTCTCCAAAGGATACCGCCAACGAATCGGACTTGCTCAGGCATTAATTCATGACCCGCAAGTACTAATTCTCGATGAACCTACGAGCGGATTGGACCCCAATCAGCTAGTCGAAATTCGCAACCTGATTGTTGCTGTCGGTAAAACGAAAACCGTCATGCTATCTACGCACATCATGCAAGAAGTAGAAGCCATGTGCGACAATGCATTCATTATTGATCGCGGTAATATCGTAGCCGACAATCTCAACATTAAAGAGCTGGCAAAAGGAAATGAGAGACTGGAGGATATCTTTAAGAAAGTGACGAATGACTAGTGGCGAAAGGTGAATGTTTTGGACCCACTCGCCATTCGCTACTCGCCATTAATTCAACTCACGTGGTATCTCACACACCGGAATAGGCCGCATCTTATGCTGATTCGCTGCATTCATTCTCCGGTAAATAGACAACACTTCTTGTTGACGATCGCTCAGAACAACGGTCGATTCGTTGGTTGATGCTTCAAAACGCATCGCCCACTCAAGCTCCGGATAACTAGCTCCTATCTGATCTTCATCCGAACGATCATCCCCCCACAAACCATCGGTAGGTGCTGCAAGCTGAATGGATTGCGAGACACCCATATGCGCCGCAAGCTCATAAACTTCTGTTTTCATCAAATCGGCGATGGGTGAAATGTCGACACCGCCATCACCATACTTCGTGTAGAAACCAACACCAAAATCTTCCACCTTGTTGCCTGTACCGGCAACGAGAAGATGATGTATTCCCGCATGATAATACAAGGTCGTCATGCGCAAGCGGGAACGTGTATTCGCCATTGCCAAGTGCTGCGTATGTTGATTACTTGCCTCACCTGCCATCGATTGCATAAACAAGTCATAGGCAGGCGTAAGGTCAACTCTTGCATCGACCACATTGGAATGCCTTTCCTTTAACCATGCAATATGCTCTTGAGCGCGCGTCACCTGGCTCGCGGCCTGATGAATGGGCATTTCAATCAACAGCGTTTTCCTACCTGTAAGAGCGCACAACGTCGAAGTAAGCGCCGAATCAATGCCTCCGCTAACTCCAACAACAAAACCCTGTGTGCGGCTGCTGACCGAATAGCTCGCAAGCCATTGCACGATATAATCAATAACTGCCTGATGCTTCATAAGGATAAAATAAAAAGTCCCGCCAAAGATGGCAGGACTTTCCATTGAATGCGATAGGTTTCTTTAAAACAATATACCAATCTGGAGGGAAACAAGGTTGCTTATTCCCTTCATGTCAAATACCTTCGGCGTATTATCCTGAACATTAAAATCAGGCTCATTGTTACTTGCTGAAACTCCCTTTCCCTTCAGTACGTTGCTGAACGCGTTGTTCAGACATACACCTGCCACGATGCTTGCATCGCCGCTGAGGTTGTATTCGATACCACCTGCAATGATGAGACTCGACCGGAAAATACTGATGTCACTACCGATGTCTTCATCCTCAATGGATTCATCATCTATAATATCGCCGACATCTACCCAGTTTAGAACATCCGGGGTGGTTCCATTCTCCAATTTCTTGTAATCAATCACATCATCACCCTTTGATTTGATGTTGACTCCCAAACCGACACCCACTTGTGCCCAATAGGTAATGTACCCAATTTCGTTGGTGCGGAGCTTCAGGGTTAAGGGCACCTCGGCGTACTTTAAATTGTAGGTTCGATCCATTCTAGCAATTGTGCGCACACCCGCATCTGTGATACGCTCGTCGAAATACGACAATTGGCCGCCTGTATTGAAGATATTGATTCCGGTTCCTATTGCATAATTAGCCGTAAACATCTTATCGATGCTGATACCGAAACCGAAGTTCAGCTTATTATCGCCGGCAGTCAAATTCTTGTTGTCCGGCTTTAACCAAGAGATATTCGGATCCACGTGTAAAGCTATTTTCCATTGCTTGGTTTGTGCCTCTACCGCAGTTGTGAGCATTACGGTGAGCATGAAAAGGATAATTTTTTTCATACGATTCGTTTAACTGTTTTAAAATTGCCTCTATGAGGTGTTCAAATTTATCCAAATTATTACTCAGTCCTGCATTCATTTTCGCCATGTTATTCATAGGGGTATGTGGATGCAATGACGACAAGCCGCTCAGCAAGATTGAAATTGCACCGCAGGCGGCAGAGCTAAGCGCCAAAGCACGTTCGTTCGACATCGATTTGTTTTCATGTGATTTCAAGCAACCCGCTCAATGTTCCGACACGCTGCGTGCAAACTATGGAAATTTCTTTTGCGGATTTGTGGAAGACGACCTACGCCTGGCCGCTTGCGCAAGCGATAGCGTGGGACAACTGCTGGCTATGTTTACTTCCGATCCACAAATCGCAGAAACTCATCGCGCCGTGATGGACGTTTTTACGCTTGAAAAAAGAGAAGCAATCACGCAAGAGTTCGATGCTATTGTACAGCGGTGGAATCATTTTTTTCCCTCGAAACCTGTTCCCGAAATCGTTTACTACTGCTCGGCTTGGAACCGAAGCATTGCCACAACCGACAGTATAATAGGCATCGCACTCGATTGCTATCTGGGGCGCGACCACGAAATCACTCAGAAACTTTCGCCCGATTTCTTTCCTGCTTACATGAAGGAAAACATGGATGAACGCTACCTCCTTGCAGACGCGGTAAAAGGATATGCGGCGTGGAATGCCCGCTACATCTATCAACCCAAAGACCTGCTTTCAGAATTGGTGTTCTACGGAAAAATCATGTACGTAGCAGAGGCTCTTGCACCGCAGCTGCCCGACTCCACCCTGATGAGCTGGAGTTCCGAGCAATGCGCTTGGGCCGAAGCCGGTGAAGAAAATGTATGGAAAACACTGGCCAACGAGAAGACGATGTACCAATCGAAGCCTTTTGAAATCAACAAGTGGTTTGCGGATGGCCCCTTTACTTCGGTAACAGGAATACCGCAGCAAAGCGCTCCACAATTGGGTGTGTGGATGGGTTGGAACATCATTCGCAGCTATATGAAGAAATTCCCGGACACTTCCCTTGATGCATTGCTGAACGAAACCGACAACCAGCGCTTGCTATCGGCCTATGTGCCCGGTAAACGGTAAAGCAGCACTACATTTGCGCCATGAAACTCGAGCAAATCCGATTCGAAATAACCCTCGACGACAACAACGTTCCCGAAAAAATTAATTGGACAGCCACCGAAAACGGCCGCTCTGCAGAAGCGAAAGCAATGATTCTTTCGGTTTGGGACAAAGAAGAGCAGAACGCACTGCGCATTGATCTTTGGAATAAAGAAATGCAAGTAGATGAGATGAAGCAATTTGTTCATCAAACGATACTTACCCTTGCCGATAGTTTCGAACGCGCCACCAACGAAAAAGCCATGGCCGACACCATGCGTGATTTTTGCGCGTACTATGCGGAGAAAATGAACATCATGAATAAGTTCTAGGCACTGGGTACTGGGTACAGAGTACGAATCACCAATCTTCAGTACCCAGTCCTCAGTCCCCAGTCTTCAGTCCTCAGTCCCCAAAAAAATGCTCCCCACCAACGCCACCTTCCTCAAATCCTCCGCTTTCCTTGACCAGTGCCCTGCGCCCGAGCATCCTGAGTTTGCTTTCATCGGCCGCAGCAACGTAGGCAAGAGCAGCCTCATAAACATGCTGGTCAACAAAAAAAATCTGGCAAAGACATCGGGAACACCGGGTAAAACCCGACTCATTAATCACTTTGAAATAACAAGCGTCCAAGCGCATTGGTACCTCGTCGATTTGCCTGGATATGGCTACGCGAAAATTTCTCGCAGCGAGCGAGAAAAGTGGGAGATCATGATTGAAAAGTACTTGAGTGAGCGAGAAAATCTGCTTTGCACGTTTGTGCTCATCGACGTGCGACACGAACCTCAGAAAAACGACTTGGAGTTTTGCCTAAAGCTAGGCCAGGACGGAATTCCTTTCGCACTCGTATTTACCAAAGCCGACAAGGAAAAACCCGGCGCAGTAGAACGCAACGTAAATGCGTTTTGCGACAAATTGCTCGAACAATTTGCTGAACTGCCCAATGTATTCGTGACATCCGCTGCGGAACGCACCGGTCGCGAAAGATTGCTCGCATTCATTAGCAAGAGCATGGCATAGTTCGGTGGCGATGAAGACGCGCACTACTGTGCGTGTTATCCCCTGAGTAAAATCAAGATGATTGTCTTTTAAATTCCTTTCTCTTTCATCCAAGCGTCTAGCAACTCATTGAAACGCTGCGGATGCTCCATCATGGGCGCATGCCCGCACTCATCAATCCAATAGAGCGAAGAATTCGTGAGCAACTCATGAAACTCTTCAGCTACTTCCGGTGGTGTGATGGTATCGTTCTTCCCCCAAATCAAACAAACAGGGAATTTCATGGCTGGCAACTCCTTCGCCATGTTGTGTCGTATAGCAGATTTCGCGAGGGCCAGAATGCGCAACACGCGGCTGCGATCGTTGACAATCTCGAAACACTCGTTTACCAATTCATCGGTGGCGTGAGTTGGGTCAAAGAATGTAAGCCCAACCTTTTTACGAATGAACTCCTTGTCTTCCCTGCGTGGAAAGCTCGAACCGAAAGCATTCTCATACAACCCTGAACTGGCTGTTAAGGTTAGCGAATTAACCCGCTCCGGGTGTTCCTTGCAGTATACCAAGGCCACGTGGCCGCCGAGCGAATTGCCGAGCAGATTTACCCTACCGTATCCTTTGTAATTGATGAAATCGCGAATGAAATGCGCCAGGCTTTTTACACCCGTTGTTAGCACCGGCATCGTATAGAGCGGCAGCATAGGAATTACAACTTTGTGCGTGGCAGAAAAATGCGTGACAACATCTCTGAAGTTACTGAGCGCGCCAAACAAACCATGCAACAAGATAAGAGGCTCGCCTGAACCCTCTTCGATGTAACGAAATCCGTTTTCTTCTTTAAGCTGATAATCCATAATTCACCTAATCACTGCTGCGTTATGCGCATGTAAACATAACGTGTTGGGCATTCCTTCACCTATGAGCTGCAAGTGTCGTGGATTTCGATTGAAGCGCAAAACAACTCCTCCAGTTTCCATCAACACACCACTGCTGAAATCCTTCCCACAGCATCCCTTCGGATATCAAATTCTCGTTCTCAAAACCGGCAAAAAGGTCAAAAAAGACTTAAAAACGAGCAAAACGATCAAAACTCTCCCACAATCTACCACACTAGTCTAAAAAACATTAAAACACACATCTGCTGCAATTTAACCCGATTTTTACTCCAACTACCACCCACTGCAAAACGCTCAGTTTTCAACAAAACAGTCAATTTTGGCTATTTGTGGTAAAATGTGGTAAAAGCATCTTATTTTCGTGCCCACTAAGGCAACAATTCAACAGATGCTCAAACTCCTCGGAGAATATCCATGCAAGCTCGATAACAAGGGAAGATTCCTCTTTCCTGCTCGCATGCGCAAGTCTCTGGAGGAAGTTATTCATCTGGGATTAGTGATCAACCGCGACATATACACCCGCTGTTTGGTCATTTACCCGCAGCCTACATGGGATAAGATTTCCGCTGACTTGGAGCGCATGAATCCGCACAATCGGAAACACGCTGAGTTCATTCGATTCTTCCTAAACGGAGCAACCGAATTGGAGCTCGACACGGTGGGTCGCATGAATATCCCATCACACTTGTTGGAATATGCCGAGGTGGATTTGAAAAAGAACAATGACCTCGTGTTGTGCGGTTTGGGGCAGAAGATGGAGCTGTGGAATAAAGAAACACGCGACAAGAAGTTCACAATGCCCGACTTCGACTTTATGCAACTGGCCGAAGAGGTGCAAAACGATTTGAGAAAAGATAATTAAGCAATCAGCTGTCATAAGGCCGCCTTGCAACTACGGATATGTCGAACCACAAAAAAGAAGACGGATACCACCGACCGGTGCTCCTGCAAGCTTCCATCGACAACCTCAGCATAAAACCCAATGGGGTGTATGTGGATGTAACCTTCGGTGGCGGAGGACATTCGAAAGAGATTTTGAAATACTTGGATAAGGGACGACTGATAGCCTTCGACCAGGATCCGGAAGCACTTGCCAACCGCATCGACGACCCACGCTTTGAACTTGTTGACCAGAACTTTCGATTCATGAAAAACTGGCTCCGACTCATGGGCATTCGTCAGGTAGACGGCATACTTGCCGACCTAGGCGTTAGCAGCCATCAGTTCGATAGCGAAGAACGCGGCTTTTCCATCCGATTCGAGGCAAACCTCGACATGCGCATGGATATGAAAAGCCCGCTCACCGCAGCCGATGTAGTAAACAACTACGAAGAGCAGCAGTTGACGCAAGTGCTGCGCAACTATGGCGAATTAGAAAACGCTCGCTCCATGGCAAGAAGCATCATGCAGGCGAGACCATTGTTTACCAGTGAAGACCTAAAACACGCCGTTCAAAAACACTTGCCGCGCATGCGCGAACACAAAGTGCTTGCTCAGCTATTTCAAGCACTGCGCATTGAAGTGAACCGAGAACTCGAAGTGCTCAAAGAGTTCTTGGAACAGAGTGCAGACGTGTTGGCGCCCGATGGAAGACTCGTTGTCATTAGCTATCACTCGCTCGAAGATCGCCTCGTGAAAGACTTCATGAAAACCGGAAACTTCGAAGGAACACCGGTGAAAGACTTCTACGGCAATTTGCAACGACCGCTAAAGCCCCTTACCTCCAAACCCATTCTGCCAACTGCAGAAGAGATTGAAGAAAATACACGTGCACGCAGCGCTAAAATGCGTGCAGCGACCAAAGAAAACAAATAAGCTAAACAACCAACAGCGTAACAACTGTTGCTTGGTTAACCTGAATTAATGAAACCGACCAACGAAGTCAATTCACAGACGTCGTCTGCCGCGCCTAATCCGGTAGAAAACGTCAACCAACCTACCCCGAAGAAAAAAGCGGGCAGGGGAAACTTCCTCCAAAAAATTCTCAGTGGCGATTTCCTAGTGCGCGATGGACTCATTAAGCACTTGTCGTTTGTTCTTTTTCTCGTTGCGCTTTTCATCGCAAACATTGGATTGGTCTACTACTTCGAAAACACAGCACGTGAAAAAATAAAGCTACAAAACCAACTCAACGAGTTGCGTTCGCAATACAACACCACCATGAGCGACCTGGAAAAGAGTAAGCAACAAAGCAATGTTGCCCAGGCAATCGAACAAATGGGCTTAAAAGAATTGCGCACTCCTCCTCAAGTGATTGATGTCGAAAATGGCTTTTTCGAAGAAAAACCTTCGCAAGAATGAACCCATCGGAAAATATAAAAAACAATCCTATCAACCCTCCGCATGCTCCGGAGCAGACACCTATTGAGTCTGCTCCCGGACATGAGGTGAAAGGTAAAAAGCAACACATTGTACTCATCCACAACAAAGCTTGGATGGTATTTGCGGGACTTTGCCTGCTGGCGATAGCGATTGTCATTAAGGTTTTTGTGATCCAACTTTTCCCCGACGAAAAAGCGCAACAACTCGCAGAAGGTTTCACCTACAAAGTGCGGGAAATACAACCGGTGCGCGGTCAAATCTATTCCAGCGACGGAAGCCTCATGGCTACAAGCATTCCCGAATACGAAATTCGGTGGGATGCAAAGGCTCCCTTCGACGAAGAGGCCTATCAATCGAAGCTCGACTCCATGTGCCAGAGCTTTGCCAACCTGTTTGGTGACCGCACTGCCAACGAATACAAGGCAATTTTCAAGAAAGCTAAAAGCGAAGGCAATCGATACATTGAAATCATCGATCATGTCGACTACAACCAACTGCAACTCCTGAAGAAATTCCCATTCATCAACAAAGGGACCATACGAGGTGGTTTTGTATTTGAAGAAAAATTCATTCGCGATCAACCCTTCGGATCATTGGCCTCTCGCACAATCGGGATGGAACGCGCCGAAAACAAAGTAGGCATTGAACGCGACTACGACGAGCTGCTGCGCGGAAAAAAAGGCGCGCAAATGATGGAGAAAATTGCCGGTGGCGTTTGGAAGCCCATGAACAATGAGTTTGTCGAAGAACCCGAACCGGGCGCCGATATCATTACCACCATCGACGTGCATCTACAAGACGTTGCGCATGCCGCTCTAAAACGCAAGCTGGAAGAAACGAATGCCGAATGGGGATGTGCCATCCTCATGGAAGTGCAAACAGGTTTTGTGCGCGCAGTAGCCAACCTCTCGCGCAACAACCGAGAAGGTGAATTCAGTGAAAGACTCAACTACGCCATCAGCCAAAGCATTGAACCCGGATCGACCATGAAACTTGCCTCACTGATGGCTTGCATGGATGAGGGCGGAGTGAAACTCGACGACAAGGTGGAGACGGGCAACGGGACCGTCACATTCCACGGCCGCACCATGAAAGACTCGAACTGGGACAAAGGAGGCAGTGGAACTATAACCGCCGAACAAGTATTCGAGAAATCATCGAATGTCGGCACGGCATTACTCGTCAAAAAATCATTCGGTGAGAACCCTCAAAGCTACCTCGACAAATTGCATTCGTTTGGCATAGCCGAGCCGTTGGGTATTTCACTCTCCGGCGAAGCCTCACCGCGCATGTACAAAACCACCAAAGAAAACGGATGGAGCGGCCTAAGCATAACGCAAATGGCAATTGGTTATGAAACAACCTGCACACCCCTTCAAACATTGGCCTTCTACAATGCAGTTGCCAACAACGGCGTGATGGTGCGGCCGCAATTTGTGCAGGAAATACGCCGCAACGGACTCGTTATTCAGCAAGCACAACCCATCATTCACCGCGCAAAAATCTGCAAAGACGAAACGCTGGCACAATGCCGCAAAATGATGGAAGGTGTTACGGAGGAAGGAGGAACTGCCGGTGGGCTGTTCAAAAAGTGTCCATACAAGGTTGCCGGCAAAACAGGCACCGCATGGCTGCACGAAGACGGAGGCTATCAAGCCCATCACTACCGCGCTTCGTTTGTGGGTTATTTCCCCGCCGACAAACCACGATACACCTGTATTGTTGTTGTAAACGATCCTCGAGGCGCATACTACGGAAGTGTGATTGCCGCTCCTGTTTTCATGGAGCTCGCCGATAAAATTTACAGTACCGAAATTGAATTCAGAGCCCCGGCAGGTTCAGACAGCACGATGATGGTGCAGCACAAACTGCCTCAAATAAAGAGCGGATCAGCCAACGAGCTGAATACCGTATTCAGCAGCTTGAATCTACCTGTATTCACCGACGGAGAAGGACAGTGGTACACTACAGTGGCACAAAACGATTCGCTGTTCGTTACACCACGATTGGTGGAAGCAGGCGTGGTACCCAACGTACTCGGTATGGGGCTTCAAGATGCGCTCTACCTGCTGGAAAGCCAAGGCATGCGCGTAAAAGTAAGCGGCTTCGGAACGGTCCGAAAACAAAGCATACCGGCCGGCAGTCACATTCATTCCAACCCGCAAATCACAATCGAACTTCTGTGAAATTACTCAAGGACATACTTTTCAAAACGCGCATTCAGCAGGTGTTCGGCTCCACAAACGTAGCTATAGAGCATGTAGCCATGGACTCACGCGATGTGAAGCCGTTCAGCCTGTTTGTGGCGGTTACGGGCACTACAGTCGATGGCCACAACTACATCGACAACGCCATAACTTCCGGTGCTGTTGCCATTCTATGCGAAAAAATTCCTGACTACCCTACAGGCGGCATCACATTCATTCAGGTTCAGAACTCCGCTGAATCGCTCGGTTACATCGCTTCCAATTTTTACGACAACCCCAGCGAAAAAATCCAGGTAGTGGCCGTAACCGGCACCAATGGAAAAACAACAACCGCCACCCTCATGCATCGATTGGCTAGGAAGATGGGGTTCAAAGCGGGCCTGCTCTCTACGGTAGTCAACAAGATCAATGACAACGATGTGCCTGCAACACATACCACTCCCAACGCGATTGCACTCAATGCGCTATTGAACAACATGGTTGAAGCAAAGTGCACATTCTGTTTTATGGAAGCTTCATCGCATGCGTTGCATCAACACCGACTCATGGGCGTACAACTGCGCGGCGCTCTGTTTATGAACATCACACACGACCATCTCGACTACCACAAAACGTTCAACGAATACATCAAAGCGAAGAAGATTTTGTTTGACATGCTTCCTTCTTCCGCCTTCGCCATTACCAATACCGACGATCGACATGGTGAAGTGATGGTGCAAAACTGCAAAGGAAAAGTGAAAACGATGGCGTTGCATAGCATGGCCGATTACCGCGCAAAAGTGTTGGAAAACGGTTTCACCGGTTTGCATTTGCTCATCGAAAATCAGGATTTGTACACGCAACTCATCGGTGGTTTCAACGCCTACAATATTCTCGCAGTGTATGCGGCGGCCATGGAATTGGGCCTCGATAAAATGGAAGTGCTCACTGCCATTTCCGGACTGCAAGCACCCGACGGCCGTTTTCAATACATCAAAACACCCAACGGAATAACCGCCGTAGTAGACTATGCGCACACACCCGATGCGTTGAAGAATGTACTCAAGACCATCGCCGACATACGCACAGGCAACGAGCAAGTAATCAGCCTTGTGGGTTGCGGAGGCGATCGCGATAAAACCAAACGCCCGGAAATGGCGCGCATAGCTGCCGAATGGAGCAACCGCATAATTCTCACCAGCGACAATCCGCGCAGCGAAGATCCTGATGCGATTATCAGCGAAATGAAAGAAGGACTCGACTCGGTGATGATTAAAAAAACACTGGCCGTGACCGACCGTAGAGAGGCCATCAAGCTCGCCTGCACGCTTGCAAACGCAGGTGATATCGTGCTGATCGCAGGCAAAGGCCACGAACGCTATCAGGAAATAGCCGGTGTAAAGCATCCGTTCGATGACTTCCAACTCGTAAGTGAAACCCTAACCATGCTCGAGAAATAATGCTCTATTATCTCTTCCAATACCTCGAACAACAATTCGACTTCCCAGGAGCCGGACTGTTTCAGTACATCTCGTTCCGTGCGGCGTTGAGTATCATCCTGTCGCTCACCATTTCCATGGTATTCGGCAAGCGCCTTATTGCAACGCTTAAGCGCAAACAAGTAGGTGAAACCGTTCGCGACCTCGGACTGCAAGGCCAACTGGAAAAATCGGGAACACCCACCATGGGCGGACTCATTATCCTGGCAGCTATTCTGATTCCGACTTTACTCTTTGCGCGCCTCACCAATGTGTACATCATCATCATGCTTATCAGCACTGTTTGGTTGGGCGCTGTAGGTTTCATGGACGACTACATCAAGGTGTTCAAGAAAGACAAAAAAGGACTTGCAGGAACGAGTAAAATCATTGGTCAGATTGGCGTTGGACTCATCGTGGCAAGCATGCTTTACTTCAATGAAAACGTATTCATCAAAACGAAAATCAACGACGTTCCGCTGGGCAATTCTTCACTCATGACCGAGACCGACCCAACGCAATGGCAATCGGAGAAATCATTGAAGACCACCATACCGTTTGTGAAAGACAATGAGTTCGATTACACCTGGCTAATGCCCGATAGTTGGGAAACACCCACAACGCTGTTCATCCTCTTCGCCCTCATCGTTGTGGTAATCGTGACAGCCGTGAGTAACGGCGCCAATATTACCGACGGTATCGACGGACTCGCCGCGGGAACGAGCGCCATCATCGGTGTCACACTCGCGCTACTCGCCTACCTCTCGGGTAATTACATATTTGCCGACTACCTCAACATCATGTACGTGCCTCACGCAGGCGAGCTGGTAATTTTCATCAGTGCATTTGTAGGAGCATGCATCGGATTTCTATGGTACAACACGTATCCCGCGCAGGTATTCATGGGCGATACCGGCAGTCTTGCGCTGGGTGGCATCATTGCCACGTTTGCCATTGCCATTCGCAAAGAGTTGCTCATACCCGTGCTCTGCGGAATCTTCCTCATCGAAAATCTATCGGTGATGATACAGGTGTCGTACTTCAAATACACCAAGAAAAAATACGGTGAAGGCCAACGCATCTTTTTGATGTCGCCCTTGCACCATCACTACCAGAAAAAAGGCATGCACGAATCGAAGATCGTTTCGCGATTCTGGATCATCGGTATCATGCTCGCCGTACTAACCATCATCACACTGAAGACTCGTTAAGCCTTGAAGAAAACGATAGTCATATTAGGCGGAGGCGAAAGCGGCATGGGCGCTGCGGTGCTTGCTATGAAGCAAGGCTTCGAGGTATTTCTTTCCGACAAAGGTTCCCTGAAAGAGAAGTACCGCGAGCAACTGCAGGCACGAAACATTCCATTTGAAGAAGGCGGTCACGATGAAGCGCGTGTTTTATCGGCTAGTGAAATCATCAAATCGCCGGGCATACCCGATAGTGCCCCATTGGTTGTGCAAGCCCGGGCAAAAGGCATTAATGTGATTTCCGAAATTGAATTCGCCGCACGCTATACAAAAGCAAAACTCATTTGCATTACAGGCAGCAACGGAAAAACAACCACCACGCTTCTCACCTACCACATCCTAAAAAATGCAGGTTTGAATGTGGGGCTGGCAGGCAATGTGGGCAACAGCTTTGCATTGCAAGTAGCCGAGCAAAACTTCGATTACTACGTGCTCGAAATAAGCAGCTTCATGCTTGATACGATGTACGAATTCAAGGCCGATGTGGCGGTGCTCACCAACATCACGCCCGACCACCTCGACCGCTACGAATACAACTTTCAGAATTACGTCAATTCGAAATTCCGAATCGTCAACAACCAAACAGAGAATGACATATTCATTTTCTACGCCGACGATCCTGTAATTATGAAAGAGCTCAGCGAGCGCACCATGGCCGCCCAGCTCTTCCCCTACACCATTAGCGACAAGCTTCCCTTCGGCGAGCGCGGCGCTTATGTCAACAACGATCAACTTATCATCCATATCAACCAATACAATACGTTAACTATGAAAATGACTGAACTTGCATTGCAAGGAAAGCACAACCTCGCCAACAGCATGGCTGCCGGTGTGGCTTCAATGATCTTTGAACTTCGTAAGGAGTCGGTGCGTGAAAGCCTCGAGAACTTCGAGAATGTAGAGCACCGCCTTGAGTTTGTTTCGAAGGTCAACGGAGTAACCTTCATCAACGACAGCAAAGCGACCAACGTGAACTCTACATGGTATGCCCTCGAGAGCATGAAGACACCCACCGTTTGGATTGCTGGCGGCCAAGACAAGGGAAACAACTATGCCGACCTGTTGGATTTGGTTCAGGGTAAAGTGAAAGCCATCGTATGTCTCACCAAAGACAGCGCAAAGATCCGCAAGGCGTTCGCAGGCGTTGTATCGCAGATTGTGGATGTGCAGACTGCCGACCAAGCCGTACGCGTATCATACGACCTTTCTCGCGAAGGCGACACCGTATTGCTTTCGCCTGCATGTGCATCGTTCGACCTTTTCGAAAACTACGAAGATCGAGGACGACAGTTTAAGGCATCTGTTCGCAAACTGTGATGTTTTTACCGCGGCTGTATTTTTTTTAACCGCAGAGACGCAAAGAATCGCAAGAAGAAACTCTCTGCTATCTCTGCGCCTCTACGGTAAATAAAATCTTCGTGGTTAAATTCGCCCCATGAAAAAAGCAATCATCCATACCGAAAAAGGTGACATGACCGTGGAGTTTTATCACGCAGATGCACCTGGCACAGTAGCCAACTTCATCAAGCTTGCTGAAAGCGGCTTTTACGACGGGCTTTCGTTTCACCGCGTATTACCCGACTTCGTGATACAGGGCGGATGCCCCAGCGGAACAGGCACAGGTGGCCCAGGCTACAAAATTCCGTGCGAATTGGACGGAGGTAATCAATACCACGACCGCGGTGTTCTCAGCATGGCTCATGCAGGACGTAACACTGGTGGATCACAATTCTTCATTTGCCACTCGCGCAACAACACTGCACACCTCGACCGCAACCACACCTGCTTCGGCCGCGTGGTAGAAGGGTTGGGTGTGATAGACCAAATTCGTCAGGGTGATAAGATGACGAAGGTGGAGATTTTAGATTAAAGTTCAGAGCAATATCAAAAAAGGGATGCAAATCATGCATCCCTTTTTTATTTCAAATGAACTAAGTGACAAGCGTAATAACTTACGAGAAACGAACTTATTTTCTCATGTCAAAAATGTAGCGACCCGGAACCGAACCGCTCTCCATTGCAGTTAGCTTAATAACGAAATACCGCGGATTACCGTTAATCATCTTCTTGAATACATAGATATCTCCTACAACGAGTGAGTCTGTATAGTCCATACAGACATTAGCCTCGAAAACAACACCTAATTGATCCTTGCGAACATCATTGAAATTCAAATTTGGTATGCGCGCAATTCCACATTGGGTGGGAGAATACCATTTGTGAGACAATTGGTAAGGATTACTTGTCGTATCGTTGGTTAATTCAACCAAATCTGCTAAACCTTGGGAATTGAATCCATCAAAGTTCAGTGACGATGCCTGCACCAGGGAGAACGCATTGAATAGCTCACTGTCACGTGAGAAAAACGACACATCCTCAACAAGACTTAAAGCTATTTCCTGAGTTAAATCAAAACGCTTTAAATACTCTAATTGCTTCCCTCGAGTGTCTGTCAATACGAATTTACCATACACTGTAGTTCCTCGACTGAAATCAGACGCGAAGTCGAGTGTTACTGTGGTGTTCTCCATGACAGAGCCGCTATACGTTTTTGACAACACCATTTGCTCAGGTCGCTGATCAGAACTCAAGTACACATCCAACGAAGACAAACCTTCTGATGCATAGAGTTTGAGATTCATATCAAGGCTCTCCAAATCCACAACAATAACGTCATCATATGGAGAGAATATGATGTAGGACTGTTCAACCTCCTTTTTCTTGCAAGCAAAAAACAGGACGAGGATGAATACTAAACCACCAAAGCGAACTTTCATTATATTCATTAATCTAGGTAGAAGCAGAATATGCCTCGAATTCCTCTGTACATGGATACTTGGTTATCTGACATTTTCAAATCACTGAACTGTGTGCCCGGATACCAATCATCACTTGTATAATATTCGCGATCAACAACGGTACCTCCGAAGCTTTGACTTTCCTGAATCTTACTCACACCGGCTCCCTTTTGGAAGTCACCGCCAAATGCAATCATCTCAAGGCCTAAAGAGAAGCGTTCAAACAGTACATTGCATCCAAAATAGGCGTCCAAACCAAGTGTAACATATCGCTTTGTAAGCTTTGAATTGACGTAGTCGCCACCAACGTATGTCGCATTCTCCTCAAGCACCTGTGGCGCAAAACCTAATGAGCCAGAAACACCCCAATAAGGATCCAAATCAAAACGACGGAATCGGATGGTATTAAAGTGCTTATCGTTTGCAACTCGAAGTGCGATTTTACGCTTTTTCGTCTTGAACGCGTATGACTCAGGCGCGCCAGTCGTTGTATCGGCTACAACATCACCTTTATAATTGCTGGATGTTTGAGCGTAAACAATACCAATGGTAGTTACATCTTTCTCTGAGCGATAAAAACGCCAATTTGGGAAAATGTATTCCGGCAGACGGTTATCCAAATCATTATCTGTGCTGTCACCGGCATCAAGAATTTTCGGCAAATCAATCGGCAGCAAGCCCATAATTGCTATCGCCTTAGTACCCGATTTGTGCTTGCGCAAGTCCTCAATTGGTTCTACATTAATAAAAGTCAAATCATAATTACTTCCAGACTTAACTTCATTTACCTTCGTGTACTGGGCTGATGCAGACACACTCGCACAACCCAATAAAATTCCTAGTATATATTTTTTCATGGTATGTTTCTTTTTTAGTCTCTCTGATAAGAAATTGAACGTGAGTAGCCTTTTTTCTTTTTGCCTCGCTTGAAAATATTTACCTCATCGGATACAGTGGCAGAGCGAGTTGTCTCCTGTTTTGGAAGAACTGCTATTTCAGCTGATCCCCCGATAATAGTCTGGCCCGTTCCTGTGCCGGTAACTACCGAGTTGTTGGTAATGTAACCTCCCTTGTCATCCAAAGGAATTACGTAATTGTGGTCAGTGGTAACTCGTGGAACCAATTTAATTTGAGGATCATTCGACAATGCCTGCACTGATGCCAACTGCAGAAGAACAGCATTCGCATCATCTTTCCCGGCATCTGTTATCATCGCAGACATTTTGTCTCCCTTAAATGAAACATAGAGTTTTCTCCATTCCGTGTAATGAGGAATGCCTGATGTTCGCGCAGCTAAACCGTCAATGTGATCGTTTTGAACAGCGCTTCCCTCGTTCACTCTTGTTGTATTATTTGTGATTTGAACCCTCTTCTCTGTAAGTCGATAGTTGTAGACGTATACGTCCACACCTTCTTGAAGATAATAAAAATCGATTGGACTTAGTTCCAAGGTTGAAGCAACCTCTGTCTTGGACATTCCCTGTTTCAGTCGTTCGATATGCTGAATATCAGTGAAAGCAGGCATTACAACAAATCTCTGTTGTGAACAGCCTATAAGTATTGTAGCTGACGTTAAGATTAATGCAAATGATTTCATTGGTGGTTATGATTATTGAATACAATAATATTTAAAATCTGCCTAAATCCAAATTTACAGTAAAAAAATCACTGTCTCTTAACACAGGAAACATCTCCCGGAAACCAACCAACGCTTCCGCCGAACACACCACCGTATGCACATGCTCTTGGCCATCATTCAAGTGTGCCATATACTCACCGCGAGGATCGATAGTCGCTGAGTCGCCGCTGTAGGCATTGCCATTCGCATCGGTTCCTACGCGATTCACCGCTGCTACATAACACTGGTTCTCGATGGCGCGCGCCAGCAAAAGCTTCTGCCACGGCGCTCTGCGCACCTCGGGCCAGTTGGCCACATAGAGCAGAACATCATACGCGGGCTCGCCTCCTACCAGTGTGTTTCTGCTCCACACAGGGAATCGAAGGTCGTAGCAGATCAGCGGACAAATGCGCCAGCCGCGCCACTCTTCCACAATGCGTGAATATCCCTTCGCATAGTGCTTGTCCTCGCCGGCAAACGTAAACGTGTGACGCTTGTCGTAAGTGTTGATACGGCCATCCGGCAAGACCCAGTATAGGCGGTTGTAATGCGTCCCTTCTTCATTCACCGAAACACTGCCTGTGATCACGGCATCCAACTTCTTCGCCCAAGCGCGCATCCAATTGAGTGTGCGCATGTCTACCGCATCGTGCTTCTCAGCAATACGATCGGCCTGCATGCTAAAACCGGTGGTAAACATTTCGCACAGCACCACCAAATCGGTTGGATCAGCAATAGTGCTCAAGTGTGCATCGAGATGCTTCAAGTTTGCCTCTCGGTCCTCCCAGTGCAAATCGGACTGAACTAGCGTTATCCTCAAATCATTCTTTCTAATCATATCGATTGAAGTATTTCTGCCGCGCGCAGCAATTCGTCATCATTCTTCGCAAAACAAAAGCGCAGCACTTTATCATCTTGTAAATCGGGGAAAAATACCGAACACGGAATGCCGGTAATTTTATGTTCGCGTGTCAGACGTTTGGCAAATTCAACGTCGCCCTCGTCGGTAATCGAGCTGTAATCGAGCAACTGAAAATACGCACCCGCCGCAGGTTTCAAGCCAAAGCGTGACCCTTCCAATGCACGAGTAAACACATCGCGCTTCGCCTCATACATTTCAGAAATACCGCTGTACGTTGATGCGTCACCCATGTATTCGGCCAGTGCATACTGTACAGGCGTATTCACCGAAAACACATTGTACTGATGCACCTTGCGCACTTCGGCAGTAAGCTCGGCGGGGGCGCACACATAGCCCATCTTCCAGCCGGTGTTGTGAAACGTTTTCCCAAACGAATACACCACCAAACTGCGCGCGGCCAACTGCGGATAACGCGCCACGCTTTCATGACGCGCACCATCAAATACGATATGCTCATATACTTCATCGCTCAACACCAACAAGTCGTGCTGTTCGGCAATGGCCTGCAACTCGAGCATGTCGGCCGAGTTCATGATACTGCCTGTGGGATTGTGCGGAGTATTAATCAGAATCATCCGCGTGCGCGACGTAATCTTGGTGCGAACTTCTTGCCAATCGATGCCATAGTCGGGCGATTGCAAATTCACCCAATTCATGGTTGCACCCTGCAGCTCCACCGCAGGCGCATAGCAATCGTAGGCCGGAGCAAACGCCAGCACCTCATCGCCTGCATGCACAAGCGCCGTGATGATGGTGAAAATAGCCTGCGTACCTCCGGCGGTTATGGTAATCTCCGTGTCGGCATCATAGCCAAAGCCATAGGCAGCATTCATTTTCTTCGTTAGCAGCGACCGCAACTCGGGCACACCCGGCATGGGCGCATACTGATTGCGGTTGGCGAGCATCTGTGCGTGCACGAGGTCCGACAACCGATGGTCCATCGCAAAACCCGGAAAACCTTGTCCCAGGTTGAGGGCGCCGTGCTCTGTGGCGAGCTTCGACATGACGGTGAAGATGGTGGTGCCCACGTGGGGCAGCTTGCTAGGGCGGGATGACATGCGCGCAAGATAGCATGCAGACCATCATGACTCGCATAGACCGCTTGCTTCTCGCAGGCGTGAGGACGCGCTGCTGCGCGTCCCTGACAGCCTCTTGGCATCGGCATCACTGTGGGATCCTAGCGCCTACCTGTGCAAGGACGCGCTGCTGCGCGTCCCTGACCGCTCCTTTTTGAAAAGGAGCGCCCTGTTGCTACCTTCGCGCCACAAAATCTCCCCTATGTCTGCCTCAACGCAAATCTCTACCCTCGACCAAGCACGTGAAATGGGCCTGCGCCCCGATGAATTCGACAAGATCACCGAGATACTAGGCCGCACGCCGAACTTCACGGAAATGTGCGTCTACTCTGTGATGTGGAGCGAGCACTGCTCATACAAAAACAGCATCAAGTGGTTGAAGACCCTACCAAAAGAAGGTCCGCACATGCTCGTAAAAGCGGGTGAGGAAAACGCAGGATTGGTAGACATCGGTGACGGCATGGGATGCGCCTTCAAAATCGAATCACACAACCACCCAAGCGCCATCGAACCCTACCAAGGCGCTGCCACGGGCGTGGGTGGCATCAACCGCGACATCTTCACAATGGGTGCTCGTCCGGTAGCTCAGCTCAACTCGTTGCGCTTCGGCAAACTCGACAACCCACGCACGAAGTGGCTCATGGCAGGTGTAGTAAAAGGAATTGGAGACTATGGCAATGCATTCGGTATTCCTACTGTGGGCGGTGAAGTGTATTTCGATGAATCGTACCAAAGCAACTGCCTCGTCAATGCGATGTCGGTAGGATTGATCGACTCAAAAAAAATCATTTCGGCAAAAGCCAAAGGTCCCGGCAACCCAGTGTTCATAGTGGGTTCAGCAACGGGTAAAGACGGTATCAAGGGCGCATCGTTCGCCTCTAAAGATATTACAGCGGAGAGCGCGAAAGATCTCCCAAGCGTGCAAGTGGGCGATCCGTTTCAGGAAAAGCTTCTGCTCGAAGCAACAATGGAACTCGCCGAAACAGATGCCATCGTAGGCATGCAAGACATGGGTGCAGCGGGCATCACCTGCAGCACCTCCGAAATGAGTGCAGGTGGCGGCGTTGGCATGGACATTCACCTCGACAAAGTTCCGACGCGTCAGGCGGGAATGCAGCCTTTCGAAATTCTCTTGAGCGAATCACAAGAGCGCATGCTCATTGTGGTGAGAAAAGGACAAGAAGAAGTGGTGAACCGCATTTTCGAAAAGTGGGATTTGCACGCCGAGCATATCGGCGATGTAACCGAGGGCAACACACTCCGCTATTTTATGAATGGTGAATTGGTGAGTGAGCTTCCGGCGAAAAGCCTCGTGCTTGGCGGCGGCGCTCCAATTTACGAGCGCGAATACACCGAGCCGGCCTACTATGCGGAAGCAAAGAAATTTTCAATCGATAGCATTGCCGAACCGAAAGACCTCGTGGTCGTTGCTCGTCAGCTCATGGCCAACCACAACATTGCCAGCAAGAAGTGGATCTATGAGCAATACGACAGCATGGTGGGCACTGCGAACATGAGCACCAACAAGCCATCCGATGCCGCAATTGTAAACATCAAAAACACCAACAAGGCACTCGTGCTTTCGGTGGATTGCAACGGACGCTATGTGCAAGCCGACCCGGAAATAGGAACTATGATTGCCGTGTGCGAAGCAGCGCGCAACATCGTGTGCTCGGGCGGCGAACCAAGCGCTATAACCAACTGCCTCAACTTCGGCAACCCTTACAACCCTGAAGTGTACTGGCAATTCGTAGGTGCCATCAAAGGCATGGGCGCAGCCTGTAAGCGATTCGAAACCCCGGTAACAGGCGGTAATGTGAGCTTCTACAACCAAACAGTGAACGCCGACGGTTCTGCCGCTCCCGTATTCCCTACCCCTACCATCGGTATGCTGGGTGTGATGAAAGACAAGAGCCTGCAAACCACGCTCGACTTCAAATACAAAGGCGACCTCATCTATTTGCTGGGTGTGCCACGAAGCGACATCAACTCTTCTGAATATCTCTACTCCTTTCACGGCGTGAAAAATTCGCCCGCACCATTCTTTGATTTGGAAGAGGAATTCAACGTGCAACAGTGTATCAAAGATCTCATTCGCAACAACTACATCAGCTCTGCGCACGACGTAAGCGACGGCGGTTTGTTTGTTACACTTTGCGAAATGGCCTTGCCCAACTCACTTGGCTTCGACATCGTGACCGACAGCGAAATTCGCCGAGATGCATTTCTTTTTGGTGAATCACAAAGCCGCATAGCGGTAACCGTCGTTGAAGATTATGAGGACGAGTTTCTTGACTTCGTTGGCGAAAGCGGCGTGCAAGTAATGCTGCTCGGACACGTTACCAAAGGTCGTGTTACCATCGATGAGGAAAACTTCGGATTTATTGAAGACTACAGAACCCTCTACGAACGAAGCATCGCAGAGGCAATGGCATGATAGCCTGTGTGATCATTCACTAATCGTATTCATTTAGGCTGAAACCCAAGTTTTCCGCCTTCGATTTTGTTTAGTTCTGTTGAATTCCGTTTGCTCTATAATTGAGCACTGCGAATTCGACTTAATTGAGTTTATGACTTGATTAAGTGTTAACCTAACTAAGAAACCTAATCACCATGATGAAGTGGCTCCAACCGCTGCTGATTTCCATGTTTATTGCATGGATGTCGGCAATGACGGATAAAAGTATCGTTTCATTTTGTAAGCAACCACCTGTGCAAACGGAGTGGCTAGTGCGTTTTACGGCTGAAGAGTATCGTCAGGATGCAGAATGGCCGGAGGGTATAACACAACTGTCCATTCACTCACCGGTGCATGCAATCGCAATCAAAACAGCGCTGCCTGAAAATCATTTGCGCAAACAACTCGGAACCATGAGCGGCGTTGTGCGCATCGAGAAAGGATGGCGCGACACCTACAATTCGCCGGTTTACCCAACAGGCATTGCCCTCATCGAACCTGCATCGC
>CAMAYP010000004.1 GCA_945862415.1 Chryseobacterium gleum
AAGTCAATTGTCGTCTGTTACCATCAGCGGAGCAAACTTCTTGAACGGTATGGCGTCCGACGGCGTGAACAGAGTTTGGGTAACCGATTTCGGTACGAATGAAATCATGGAAATAGATTATACGGATCTTCAAAACCCTTCCTATACAACGGTTGTCAGTAATACCTCGGTTACACCCAATGGCATTTGCTACGATGCGGATAACAACCGATTGGTATTTGTTGCCTGGAGTGGAAACACGTCCGACATAACAGCTGTTTCGCTTTCGGATTACAGTTTAACCACCCTCGTTGCTAATGCTTCGTTGAATAGTATTGATGGAATCGACAACGACAGCTACGGTAATTATTTCCTTGCTTCGTGGTCTCCACAGCGCATTACCAAATACAATTCAGATTTTTCTGTGAGCGAGGTAATCACAGTGGCAGGTGGTCTCAACAGTGCTGCCGATATCGCATACGCAGAGGAAATAGACACGCTCATCATTCCGAATTCGGGTAACAACACAGTCCGTTTTGTGGGCTTTCAGCCGGTGAATTTTGCGGTTGAAATGGATGCTGCGGCTCAAAAGCCAAGCTGCTATCCCAATCCATTGCAGTCGGAGTCAGTAATTACATTTTATAACAGCAAGCCGGGTAAAGTTCGAATCGACGCTGTCGATATGCAGGGCAAAAGTGTTTATATCCTTATGGAAGAGCAATTTTCACAGGCGCTTCAGCGTGTCGTGATTGGTGACGTACCTCTTTCAAACGGAAATTACGTGTGGAGAATTCGCACGGAAAATGGCGACCTCACTATTCCCTTCGTGAAGATGTAATTGCTTACTGAAACTGCAATTCGAATAAGCGACGATACATTCCGTTTTGTTTGAGCAACTCTTGGTGGGAGCCCGATTCTGCAATAATTCCATTGTCGACTACATAGATGGTGTCTGCTCGCTGAACCGTCGACAGGCGATGTGCGATTACAATGCTCGTCCGATTACTTGTTATACGTTCTGTAGCATGTTGAATGAGAAGTTCTGACTCGGTGTCAACGCTTGAAGTAGCTTCATCGAGCACAAGTATAGACGGGTTTCTTACATACGCTCGAACAAACGAAATCAATTGGCGTTGGCCTACACTGAGCATACCCCCACGCTCGCGCACGTTGTAATTGTAACCGCCGGGCAAGCGCTCAATGAATGTATGCGCTCCAATTTCTTTACTTGCCTCAACAACCGACTCAAGGCTTATGCTCTCATCACGAAGCGTTATGTTGTTTAGTATGGTGTCGTTAAAGAGGAAAACATCTTGCGATACCAAAGCGACATGCTTCCTGAGCGACGACAAGCGATAGGAACGGATGTCAGTAGAATCGATGCGAATGTTGCCTTTCTGAAAGTCATAGTAACGATTGATAAGTCCGGCTATACTGCTCTTGCCGGCCCCTGTGGCTCCTACGAATGCTACCATGGTCCCGGGGGGAATCTCTAGGCTGATGTCTTTCAACACAGGCTGACCTTCAACATACTCGAAACTTACATGTTCGAATGAAATTTTGCCATTTATCTGAGCTGCTTCTAGGGTGCCGGCATCTTCTTGCTCCGCGAGTGTGTCGAGCAATTTGAACACACGCTCGGCATTCACAACACCCATTTGCAATACGTTGAAGTTGTCGGCCATCTGACGAATCGGGCGGTACATCATGGTGATGAACGTAGAAAATTCAAGCAACAAACCAGGTGTCATTTCGCCGCTGAGCGATCCGCGCAAACCCCACCAAATCATGAGTGAAACACTGCCCGCACTGAGCAACTCCACGACAGGAAAGAAAATGGAGTAGGCCCAAATGCCACGTATGTGCGCATCGCGATGCTCCTGATTAATCGTTTCAAATCGTTGCTTCTCTTGCGTTTCGCGATTGAAAATCTGTACGATTTGCATTCCGCTGACATGCTCTTGAATGAACACGTTAATGCGCGCCACTTGGTCGCGCACATCGTTGAATGAGCTTTTAACCGCTTGCTGAAAGAGGCGTGTCCCATAAAACAACAGAGGGATAGGAATCAGAACGATTAACGTCATCTTCCAGTCGAGCCAAAACATGAAACCGATAATGAAAAACAGTTTCAATAAATCTCTGAAAATGTCGAGAATACCTACAGAGAAAACATCTGCAATGCCATCAACATCCGATATAACCCGCGTAACGACTTGGCCCACCGGCGTCTTGTCGAAGTAACTCAATTTGAACTTGACAACATGCGAATAGATTTCCGACCGTAAATCGAAGGTGATCGATTGTGCAACGCGATTGGCAAGTTGTGTTTGGATGTATTGAATGATGGCTTCAAATACGAGCATTGCTATGAATGCCATGCCGACTTTCACTACCAACGCATTGTCACCGTTCGGAACGGCAACGTCCAAAATAGTACGCATCTGTTCCGGCCGTACCCAAACTACGCCGGCTAAAACAAGCACAAGTACGATGGTCATAAAAAAAGGCATCCTGTATGGCTTGCCTCTTTTGTAGAGTCTGAAAAAAATGGCAAAATCAAATGCCTTACCGCTGCTTTTACTCAAGTGTTATTTCTTAAAAGTAAAGCTGTCCATGATTTTCAAAGCCGTTTCACTCCATTGCTCCATTGACTTTTGTTCTGCGGTGAAAGTCAGTGTGTAAGACATTTCATTGTCAAACCAAATGTATTGGTGAAACGCCAAAGGGAACTCGCTGAAAAGACCGGCATAGGTCAACACGTAGCAGTCTTTGTTGCCTTTCTTTTCCTTTTGATTTTTGGTAATAATGGATTTCTGATAGAAAAATGGAATGTCTTTAATAGATTCTTGAGCATAACTGTCGAGCGTTTTATTCAGTCCTGTCATAGGCAGAATTGTCAAATTCACGAAGTCATTGTAGATGTCTTCCTCATCCGTAATGGGTGAAGAAATGATGAATTCCATACCGGAATTGCCACTCACGTCCACTGTCCAATCTGCGGGGTGGCTGATGCTAAATTGACCGCGGTCGAGAAGTTTCCATTCCGAAGCTCTGGTTGTGTCGGCTTCAGTGGGTGCAATGAATAGAGTGCTGAGAGCTATAAGAAAACTGGTTAACATGATAGGTAATTTTTACGATTTAGCGCAAATATGCGAGAAATTGACCAACATAATTTGAAAAGAATGTTATGCATCCTTCTTTGCCTCAATTGCTCACTTCACGAATTTTCTCCTCCGGATAGCTTATTTGAGTTAGGTGAAGTCCTTGAGGAGGAGCACTCTGACCGGCCTGCATTCGTTTGCCGCCCTCAACAATCGTGATGAATTGCTCCAGCGTCAACTTACCGCGTCCAACCTCGAGCAAGGTGCCAACAACAGCCCTCACCATGTTGCGCAAGAAGCGATCGGCCGTGATGTGGAATACCAATTTGTAGTCGTTCTGCACCCAATATGCTTTTCGCAAATCACAAAGGGTCGTGTTCTGCCCACCGCCTGACTTGCAGAAGGCTGCAAAGTCTTTGTAATTAAGCAGCAGGGCCGCTGCATCATTCATTTTGTCTACATCCAAAGGCCACGGGTAAAAGGTGGAAAACCGCTCTATGAACGGGTCGCGTTTTTGGTGGAGGTGGTATTCGTAGCTGCGCTCATATGCATTGAACCGCGCATGTGCGAGATAGTCGACCTGCCACATACCGAAAAGCCCAATGTCTTTCGGTAGCATAAGGTTCAGTTTGAACATGATCTCTTCTTTGTTCAAAATCGGATTTTCCGCATTGAAGTGCAAATAGAAATCGCGCGCGTGAACACCTGCATCGGTGCGGCCACATCCCACTGTAATAACCTTCTCCTGCCGAAGTAGTTTGCGCAAGGCTCCTTCAATTTCCTCTTGAATGGTATTGCCATTTAGTTGCCTCTGCCATCCATGGTAATTGGTGCCATCGTAGGAAATGTGAAGAAAATACCGCCTCCACATTAGTTTTTCGAGTCCTTCTATTTCCTCTATTTCGCTGTTTTCACTCATGATTCGAAAAATTGATCTTCAAACCCTACGAGAAATAATTTCTCTTGGGCTCTCGTAAATGCTGTGTAAAACCATCTGTTGAGTTCTATGCCGGCCATTTCATCTGTCACATATCCTTGATCAACGAATACGCAAGGCCATTGACCACCTTGTGCTTTATGGCATGTTATGGCGTAGGAAAATTTTACCTGAAGCGCATTGTAATACGGGTCATTCTTAACTGCCTTCTTTAAAAGGCGTCCATCGGTTATCTCGGGATAGTCTTCCGCAATTAAGCGTGCAAGAGCCTGACGCTGCTCAAGCGGAAGCGAGGCGTGATTGTCCCAAATGGTATTGCACAACAGGATAGTCTCAAACTCGGGCATGTCGGGGTAATCGGGCATTTTGACGATGGCCTTGCAAAAGCGAAACGGCTCACGGTCCTCAAAACGCAGTACCCTTTTTATTTCGATCGTATCGCCATTGGCAATAAAGCCTGCCGTAAACTCTGCCGCCTTCAGCCAGTAATAATTGTTCTGCAAAACCATCATGCGATCGCCCGCATTGATCTCTTCCTCAAGCCATAAAATGCGCTGTCTGATTTGCTGATTGAAAAGATTCGCTCTCTTGTTGCTGCGGGTTATTACGATCATGTCGTCCTTGCCATACATCGAATAGGCATTCTCAAGAAAATCTTGCAGATCACTTTCGATGCGCGTTACATCCTTGTAATGCGCGGTCTGCAACGTGGGAAGTTTGGCTTCTTTCGCATTGATTAATTCCCGCAAGGCGGTGGCATTGGCCAATATACCCGATCCTTCTTGCTGACGAATTACTTCGCTCAATTCAACTTCGGCGATATTTAAGTAATACTGACTTTTTAAATGGTCCATCTGCAAGGCCGGACTCTCCGGGCTGCCCACAGGAGGGAGCTGCGCTGTATCACCTATCATCATCAGCTTGCATCCGTCGCCACTGTAAACATGGCTAATCAAATCATCCAACAAGTCGTTGAATGGTTCATTCTGAGCATGTCCAATCATGGACGCTTCATCTACGATAAACAGCGTGTCGTTGAGTTCATTTTCCTTCAGTTCAAAAACGCCTTCACCCGTGCGCATTTGCTTCGAGTAATAAATGTGCCTGTGTATAGTGCCTGCACTTCTGCTTGAATAATTAGCAAGCACACGCGCAGCTCTTCCCGTTGGTGCCAATAGCACATAGCGAATGCCGAGTTGTTCGATAACATTCACCAATACACTCACACAGGTCGTCTTACCCGTTCCGGCATAACCTCTCAACAACAAAGCGCACCTGGCTTTGTCGCTAAGTGCAAAACGAGAGAATGCATGGAATAGGCGCTTTTGTCCGGCGGTAGGCTCAAACTGAAACGCATTCAACAATGCACGCTCAAGCTGCAATGGGTCGATGTATTTGTCAACGGACGTGCTCAAGTTGTCTTGAATTAGTAGTGCAAAGAAAAGACATCCATTTTTCTGTGCTTAGCTTAGCTGCGGAATATCGTATGCCATGGTAGTATTTGATCCGGAATTAGCCGCACGCATGAAAATGCCAAAGGAGTTGCTCGATCGAGCTCCTGAGTTGCATTTGGCCATACATATCGGCCGCCAACATGTGCATGCTGCTTTATACGATTTCTCCGCTTCAACCTGCTTCTGGCACGTTCAATCGGAAGTGCCTGCCGGCCTTTCGGTTTACAAATTCATCTACCAAAGAAACTGGATCGAGGGTGTGTTTAGAAGATGCACTGTAACCTTCGAATCTGATTGTTATGCGCTCGTGCCATTGTCTTTGTTTGATTCGGAATCGTGCGCCGATTATTTGCAAATGCAGCATGGAGTGGCCGATTTACCTACGGCGTTTTTTGAATTACCCGAGGCTGAGGCTGTGGTTGTATATGAAATACCGGAGTGGCAGCAGGATCTGATGCGTAGTTTTCCCAATGCGCGTGTATTGCCTCTAAGCGCTTTGTTAACCCGACTTGCAGTTGCAAAAGTTCAACAATCGCAAGCAGGGCTTTTCCTGGCTTTCTCTTCCGATTACGTTACAATCGCTGCACTAAAGGGTAAGAGCCTCGTGCTGCTGGCTACGAATGAAGCACGAACTCCTGAAGATGCGCTCTACCATCTTTCTAACGCAGCGATGCGTTTGCAAATTGATTTGGAAAATTGCCTGCTGGAGTTGCTTGAAATTACCGCAGGAAATGAACTTTCTGAGTTGCTATCGCGATATGTTCGGGAGGTAAAATCCCTGTCGGCCAATCCTTCCATCGACGGGCCTGTAATTACCCAAATCCATTATTTATGCGCATAATTGCCGGCTCACTGAAGGGACGAACAATCGATGTGCCCCGCAATTTCAAGGGTCGCCCAACCACTGATTTTGCTCGGGAAGGTCTTTTCAATGTGCTCAACAACAGAGTCCAATGGCAAGATGCGGAAGTACTCGATTTATTTGCCGGTACAGGTGCTTTTTCGCTTGAATGCTTCTCGCGCGGATCCGATAAAATTCTCGCAGTTGATTTGCAAGCGCTGCACGTACGCTTCATGAATGAGAATTTTAAAAAATTTGAAGCCCACAACGCTCATGCGATAAAACAGGACGTGTTCAAATGGATTCCAACGGTGAACGAAAAGTTCAACCTCATTTTTGCCGACCCTCCATATGATATTCCCGGGCTCGTCAAATTGCCCTGTCTTGTTTTGGAGAGTGGCATACTAACGCCAGGAGGTGTATTGGTTGTCGAACATGGCAAACGAACAAAGTTCACCGATCAACCGGGATTCAAAATGGAAAAGGTGTACAGCAATGTCACCTTCAGCTTCTTCGAAAACTGAGTCCGTTTTTCCTGTACGTTTGTAAGCATGAAAAGAGTTGCTGTCTTTCCGGGCTCATTCGATCCGATTACAAAGGGACATGAAGAAATCGTGCGTCGTGCAGCTGCGATGTTCGATGAAATTATTGTTGCAGTTGGCAGCAATACCAGTAAATCGTACCTTTTTTCTGAGAGTCAACGACACCAATGGGTAGCAACCACTTTTGCCGATATTCCAAATGTGCGCGTTGAGTTCTTCCAAGGTCTGACTGTCGATTATTGCAGCAAGAATGACGCACATTATATTCTACGTGGCATCAGAAATTCAGTGGATTTTGAGTACGAAATGTCCATTGCGCACATGAACAAGGCGATGTCGATTCAATTGGAAACAGTTTTCTTGGCAGCGGATACGCAATGGGTTTCTCTGAGTAGCACCATTGTTCGTGAGATAATCAAAAATAAAGGTCAGGTTTCTCAGTTCTTACCAGTGGGGGTTAATGTCTATGAGTAATCGATTGATTCTTTTCTTTTTGTTTTGGGTTCCTTTGGAGGTGTGCGCGCAGCTATGCAGTGTGCGTGGAGAGGCAAAGGGGTACGAAGGGCGAAAGCTTGCTGTGATTGCTCTTCAGGATGAATTCTCAGGAAAGAGAATGTTGCTAGGACAATGTGATGTGAATGACAATGGGTCTTTTGAAGTGCAATTTGATCCTCAATTTACCCGACGCGTCTACATTCACATCCAACGGGTGGAAGCTCCACTGTATGCGCAGCCGGGTCAGTCCTATTCGGTTGTTTTCCCTTCTGCATCCCAAGCCGAATACAAGCGTTTTGATAATACAGAAGTCAGCCTCCAATTCACTGACCTCCCCCAGTCGGACGTCAATTGGGTAATTCGGAGATTCAACTCCGATTACGCATCCTTTATCAGTAATCACTTTTATGATTTCGCTGCCGATGAATACCGCGGCGCTCCTGAATACATGAAGTATCTTGGAAGCAAGAAGGAAGGAGTTGACATGTATTCGAAAACGGCCGAAGCAGATTCGTTGAGTAAAAATCTGGAAAAGGGATTCAGTCGATGGGTTGCTCATTTCGAAGATTCTGTTTCACGTATAGATGAAAATTCAAGTGATCTGGAATTCACCAATACCTACAAGCGCTTTGCATTGGCCGAATTGCATTTGCTTTCCGGTATGAATCGTAAAGTGTTTTATGAACGTTACTTTATGTCTGTCGTTCCGCGGGAGCACAACACTGCATTTGTGAGTTGTTTCAAGTTATACACTCGAAACATTTTAGTCGGACAGAAGGCGCCTGTGCAGTCTGCCATTATCAAAGCAGTCAATGTAGAACGCAGTTTGATTCGTTTGGGGGAGGCGCTGAGCAATGAATCGGGACTGCTGTCGGATAGACTGAAACAGCTCGCTGCATTAAATGGCTTGAAGGAGCAGTACAACAACAAGTCCTTTGATCATGCTTCCATTGATATTTTGTTGGCTAAAACACATTCAGGCGATTCGTTGGTTGACTCAGTGGCTCAGGCCATTCTCTTTCAAGTAACTCGTTGCAGAGCCGGATGGCCATTGCAAAATTTTGTGTTTACCGATGAAACTCAAGAAAAGTGGTCGTTATCAAACGCGGATGGACTGCCTTTGTATCTCCTCTTCTTTGCTTCTTGGAGTCCATCATCTCTGAAGGAGATGCTTGTTCTTGAACGTTGGCAGGAAAAGTTTCGAGGGCGAATTCAATTTGTGGCTGTATGCATGGACGATGATTACAGAAACTATCGCAAATACCTTGAGGAGAATTTGAAGCTGCCCATTAAGCTAGTCTATGGGAATGCAGAACCTTTCGTGCAGGAAAAATTCAATTTGAAAGCCATTCCGCACCAGGTTCTTCTTGATGCGAAGGGTCTTGTCGTGGCCGATGTTTGTCCGGCTCCTTCCGACCCTCTTTTCGAAGCGTTCCTGAATAGAATCGCCGCTGCCTCTGTACCCAATCGTCAGGGTGTCAAAACATGGAAAGATCGTTAAAACACTTGACTGAGGCTGTCAACTCCCGGCGCGCGATCTGTTATAAAGCCTTCGCCCAGTGTAAAACCGCAAGGCCTCCCATAACCAAGTGCCTTGCCATACAGAAAGTCGAAAAATTCTTCACCGGAAATCGGGGTTTGTGGTTGAGTTGATGCAGGGTTGTGGAATTGACTGCCATAGCATTTTAACGCCGCAACCTTTTTATCCCAGTGCCCGGATATGTCTACAACAAATGAAGGAGTGAGATAGTAGTCTTGGATGTACATAAATACCGACCGCGGCCGCCAAGGCTCTTGAAGCATGCCATTTGCAGTGGTTTCTATTTTTGCCAAGCCTGAATAAAAACAGGCCTCTCGGACCAACTCCGATGCGCGGGCATGGTCTGGATGGCGATCACTTGGCGAATTGGCTAGAACAATGGAGGGCCTGTACTGCCTGATTTTTTCGATAACCTTTAGCCTATGCAACTCGTCGTTCTCAATGAAACAGTCCCGAAATTCAAGATTTTCTCGTACCGTCAATCCCATCACTCGACCTGCGTGTTCTGCCTCCTTTAACCTGAGCTCCCCGCTTCCACGGCTGCCCATCTCTCCAGCGGTTAAGTCTATGAGGCCAACCGTTTTTCCGTCTTCAACGGCCCTAATGAGTGTCGCACCGCAGCTAATCTCTACATCGTCGGGGTGTGCACCGAATGCCAGGATGTCTAAGGTAATTTTTGTCATCGGTATGGAATTGAGCGCAAAAGTAGGGGCAAGTCGGTACTCCATGAAATTGATGTAAGTCAGTAAGTTAGCTCTTTACAAGTGCCCGTCGATAGCGAATTTAACGTTTCGTTTAGAACTTATCGGTACTTGAAAACCATTGATTTGCCCTGTTTTTTCTATTTTTGCCGCACTTGAAAAAACAACTTCACATACTCGTCTGGTCGATATTCTTCTCGGCACTTGCCCTTCCTTCATGGTCGCAGGAGGAAGAACCGATGTTGTTTTCAGAGTTTGAGATTCAAGAAGATACGAATGCGCTGCCCCATGCCGGTGGTGCTTCTGATGAGGAAGTAAATTCCCTCGCAATTTTCAACGAACGCGCGGTTGAACTGAAGTTATTGACCGTTCGCGACTCCATCCGTCACATTCCTGCATACGAAGCATATTGTCATTGGGATACCAAGAACCTGTTTGCACATCGCGCAGGTCAGGGTGCCGTTGGCACTGGTATTAGCTTCCATCTCGCACACAGTGACTGCGATTTTCATTACCCGGCAATCGGCATGATGACCTCACCATTTGGACCACGCTGGGGCCGAATGCACTATGGATTGGATATCGACCTGGAGGTTGGCGACAACGTATTCGCTGCTTTCGAAGGAATGGTGCGCATTTCCCAATACCACTCTTCATATGGCAACGTAGTCGTCATACGTCACAACAATGGTTTGGAAACACTTTATGCTCACATGTCGCAGCGCAAAGTGCTTCCGGGTGATCACGTTGAGGCCGGCGATATAATTGGTCTTGGAGGTAATACCGGTCGTTCGTATGGCGCCCACCTTCACTTTGAGTTTCGTTACTTGGGTCAAGCGTTCGATCCGCTTTTGATACTGAACCCTTCCGCACAAGCTCTGTTAACTTCCTCTTTTACATTGCTTCCGGTGCATTATGAACCCGCAGGTGTTTCACCACAAACCATTGCAGCCCGCAATGCCTCCACAACTGCTGCTAAATCGACCAAAGCGAAGTATCACGTGGTAAAGAAGGGTGACACACTCTATTCCATTGCTCGAAAAAACGGGACTTCTATTAACTCCTTGTGCAAAATCAACCGCATAAGGGAGTCAAGCACGCTGCGTTTGGGACAGCGAATTAAGGTCAAATAACCGCTTGACTTCAATCAATCTGATGTGCGAATCAATTCATTGAACCATTGTTGGTTATGTTTGTTATCTTGTGGTTTAATCATGAATGAAGTATGCAGTCTGCGTCAAAAAAGAAAATAGTTGTAATTGGAGCCGGTTTTGCCGGCCTGGCTTCTGCTTCTTCACTTGCTCAAAAAGGGTTCGAAGTAACGCTGCTTGAAAAAAATGCTGAAACCGGCGGTAGAGGCCGTTCATTCAAGATGGATGGCTACAGCTTCGACATGGGACCCTCTTGGTATTGGATGCCTGAAGTGTTTGAACAGTTTTTCAATCGCTTCGGAAAAAAAGTAAGCGACTACTATACCCTCCAGAGGCTCGATCCTTCTTACAGAGTTTTCTTTCAGGATGGCAAGCCATTGGACGTTCCTGCTGCATACGTCGAGTTCAAGAAAATGGTTGAAGCAATTGAGCCGGGAGCCTCAGGCAAATTGGATCAATTCATGGCCGAAGCCAAAATCAAGTACGATGTGAGTATGGCCGACTTCGTTTGGAAGCCATCGCTTAGCATCTTGGAATTCGCTCAGCCTCGATTACTCATAGAATCATTTAGGCTGCACCTGTTCTCAGGTTTCTCCGGTCATGCCAAGAAGTTTTTTAAGCACCCCAAGATTATTCAGTTGTTGGAATTCCCAATACTATTTCTTGGCGCGAAACCGGAGAAAACACCGGCGATGTACAGCATGATGAATTACGCCGACATCATGCTGGGTACTTGGTATCCGAAAGGTGGTATGTGCAAAATTGCAGAGGGCATGACTTCGTTGGCCAAAGAACTCGGTGTGCGCATAATCACTTCTTGCCAGGTCAGCGCAATTGATGTAAGCCAAAACGAGGCGAATGCTATTTCGTTTGATGGGAAAACGGAGCATTTTGACGCTGTTGTGGCTGCAGCCGACTATCAGCACGTTGAATCAAAGCTTCTTAAAAAGGAACATCGCACGTATTCGGAAGATTATTGGGAGCGCCGCGTCATGTCGCCTTCTTCTCTGCTTTTTTATATTGGTGTAAATAGAAGGGTTAAAGGTGTGCTGCATCACAACTTGTTTTTTGATGCGCCATTCGATAAGCATGCTGTTGAAATCTATGATACACCTGCTTGGCCTGAGAATCCCCTCTTCTATTTGTGTTGCCCATCAGTAACAGATGCTTCCGTGGCTCCGGAGGGCAAAGAAAATTTGTTTATTCTAATTCCTGTGGCAACCGGTCTAACCAGCACCGAGGAAGATCGTATGAGCTACCTGAAGTTGTGTCTTGAACGAATCAAAAAACATTGCGGCGAAGACATAGAACCTGACATTGAGTATGTAAGGTCCTACGCCCATGAAGAGTTTATAAGCGATTACAATGCCTTCAAAGGCAATGCTTACGGACTTGCCAATACACTTATGCAAACGGCGGTTATGAAGCCAAGAATGAAAAGCAAGAAGGTGAACAACCTTTTCTTTACAGGCCAGCTCACTGTACCTGGTCCTGGCGTCCCTCCAAGCCTTATCAGCGGTCAGATTGTGGCCGATCAAGTCGAAAAATATTTCCAAAAACGATAAACACTACTATGGCGCATAACCAACGCGAAATATTTGATATGGTTGCTTTCAGGGCGAGTAAATCTGCTACCCAAGCGTATAGCACCAGTTTCAGTGCCGGAATCCGTTTGTTGCATCAGCGGTTTCAAAATGCTATCTATGGGGTTTATGGATTCGTGCGATATGCAGATGAAATTGTTGACACCCTGCATGAATTCAATAAGGAAGAACTCATGCAGAATTTCCGCCGCGATACCATGCATGCCCTTGAAAACAGGGTGTCACTCAATCCCATTTTGCATGCTTTCCAACTAGTCTATCATCAATACAATTTTGATTTTGAATTGGTAGATCGTTTCCTCATCAGCATGGAGATGGATCTGCAGCAAAAGGAATACGACAGGGCAGGATATGAGGCCTATATTCTTGGATCAGCGGAAGTAGTAGGGTTGATGTGCCTCAAGGTTTTTATAGAAGGAAATAGCACGCAATACGAACATCTGAAACCATTCGCTATGCGTTTAGGTGCCGCTTTTCAGAAAATCAATTTCTTGCGTGATATGAAGGATGATTTCAATGGTCTCGGCCGCGCTTACTTTCCGGGATTGGACTTCGATCGATTTGACGATGTTATGAAGGCACGTATTGAAGAGGAAATTGAGGAAGACTTCAATGTCGCTTACAAGGGAATTCTCATGTTGCCCAAAGATGCTCGATTGGGCGTCTTAATTGCCTATGTATACTACCGCAGACTTTTCACGAAAATCCGCTCCATTCCAAGCCACAGAATTATGGAGGAGCGTATTCGAATTCCAAATTCCAGCAAGTATGCGTTGCTAATGTCTTGTTACATCAAGAACAATCTAAACCTGATTTAAAGTTGTTCGTTGTATGAATATCAATGAGGTGATATTGGTTGATGAAGGTGACATTGCTATTGGTGTAATGGAAAAGATGGAAGCGCATCGAAGGGGGCTTCTGCATAGAGCATTTTCAATATTTCTGTTTAATAGTAAGGGTGAAGTGCTACTTCAACGCAGATCTCTCACGAAATACCATAGTCCCGGTTTATGGACTAACACTTGCTGCTCTCATCCTGCGCAAGGGGAGTCAATTGAAATGGCGGCAAACAGAAGATTGCTGGAGGAAATGGGAATGACTTGCACGATGCACAAGGCCTTCGATTTTATTTACAAGGCTGAGCTCGATAGCGACTTGATTGAACATGAATTCGATCATGTATTTTTCGGAACCACCGACCAAGCGCCGGTTATCAATCTTGATGAGGTTGCGGAGTGGAAGTGGGTGCCTATATACGATGTCTACATTGATGTACAGTTTAACCCTGTGCGATACTCCGAATGGTTTAAAATAGCTTTGCCCGAAGTAATGTCTCATGTAAAATTGAAATTGTCATGATGGGTGTTCTAATAACATTGGCAACTTATGTGGTTATGGAAGGCATAACCTGGTGCACGCACAAATTTGTAATGCACGGTTTAATGTGGTATTTCCACGAAGACCATCACCAGCCAAGAGCCGGATTCTTCGAGAAGAACGATGCTTTCTTCTTGATTTTTGCTGTGCCGAGCTGTTTGCTTATTGTGTTTGGCTCAACGGCAGCATTTGATTTCCGCTTCTTCATCGGAATTGGAATTCTCCTGTATGGGCTGTCTTATTTTCTCATTCACGATGTACTGATTCATCAACGTTTCGACTGGTTTTCGCGCACCGACAATGTCTACTTCCGAGCAATACGAAAGGCGCATAAAGTGCACCATAAGCACTTGAACAAAGAGGACGGAGAGTGCTTCGGTATGCTCTATGTTCCTAAAAAATACTTCGTCGAGGCAGCAGCCTATCGAAAAAATTTGAGAAGGTAAACTAATTCTTCTTCTTCTTATTCCATTGCAATGTGGCTGTCACTGCGTGGTGGTCACTGAGTTTTTCCGGCAGCGTCTCATAGTCGATGGTTTCAAGGTCCGGACTGTGCAAAATGTAGTCTATTCGGAATGATGGAAAGGCTCCGATGTAGGTGTTGCCAATTCCATTCCCACAAGCTCTAAAGGAGTCCTCCAGTTGATCTGTAAGCGTGCAGTAGGTGTATGAAACCGGTGGGTCATTAAAATCTCCGCACAGTACAACGGGATGTGGGCATGCACGAATACTGGCCGCTATGCGATCTACCTGCTCTTGCCTTTTTACAAAGGCATTCTTTAGCCTTCGCGCAATACGCATGCTGGCCTCATCGATTTCACTTTGCTCTGTTTGACCTTTGGCCAGATCGTAATCTTCTTTCTTAAAGCGTATCGACTGCAAATGCGCATTGTAAACCCGAATAGTGTCGCCTTCTTTCACGATGTCAACGTAGATACAAAAGTTGTTGACGTCCGTTGCAAAGGGCACAAATCCTTTACGTGCAATTGGATATTTAGAAAGGGTGACTACTCCAAAATACTGTTGGCCGCTAATGGCGTGGGTATAACGTTCGTGATAATACTTGTTCGGCAGAAACCTAAGCAACGTATCACGCGTGGGAAATGTTTTTGATTTTTCCGATTGATAAAATTCTTGGAAGCTAATTACATCGGCCTGCTCACGCTGCAATACATCATAGATGGCATCTCGTGTTTCGGCGCCTTCTTTCTTGTCGAAAACATCAAAAACGTGTACGTTGTAGGTAAGTACTTTGAGCTGCTTACTGTCAGCGTCAGCGTGACCTTTCCAACTCATTTGGAAAAAGGCTGTCAGATGATTTAAGCCAATCAAGATAACGGCAAGCGAGCAGAGCGAATAAATACGCTTTTTAAAGTACCAATAGACTATGAAGAGGATGTTTAGTAAAAGTGAAAACGGATAGGCCAATCCAAACAGCGCGAAATAACCCATTGAATTCGGACCCAATGCAGCCGCAGCATAAGCAAGTAAAAGTGATAGTGCCGCCGCAGCATTCAGAAGAAGCATGAACCAATTGGTTCTCGAGCGCTTATTTTTTTCTGCTGTGGCATTTGGCATGAGTCAAATGTATGTGGGTGACGAACGAATTAATAAAACACCCAACATTATTTCTGTGAATGTTTAAACAGAAAATCTTTTTCAGCTTGGCTTAGACTTTCATACCCCGAACGGCCAATCTTGTCCAGAATGACGTCAATTTTCTTCTGTCTTTCTATTCGCTCGTCGTTGAATTGGTCATCTGTTTTGGGTCTTGCATGACCGCGAACCACACCCATGGGTTTACGTTTTTTTATAGAGGTGATGAGTTTCCAAAAATCGCGCAAGCTGAAGATGCCGGCCCGAACTAGAAGTCCATAAACCAGTCCGAATAGCGCCCCTCCTAAATGTCCGATGTGCCCTCCGCTGTTAATGCCGTTGCGAATACTGGCCAAATCCAACACAGCTAAAATGATCGCGAGCCAGGCCAGCTCCATACGAACGGCATTAAAGAGGTAAACGATTCTTCGAGGTTGTATAATGGCAGTGGCTGTTACAATGGCCATAACGGCTGAGGATGCACCTAATATGGAATGATCGCGACCGGCATTGAGCACATTCGAACCGGCAAAGCTTAGCATGAAAAGGAGGTAGCCACTGATGCCACCGAGCAAATAGACGAGCCATATTTTTTTGGGCAACACCATCGTCATGAACAACTTTCCCATGCTGTACAACGCAATCATATTGAACAAAAAATGACCCGGTTGAAGGTGTGCAAAGAGATGGGTGATAACACTCCATGGACGCTGTTGCATGATTTCGACGGAGGAGTTCGCTGCCAGCATCAAATCTTCTCCCCATGGCAAGGAAGCTTTCGTTCCGGAAACGTAAAGTCGAAGAAGATGAAATTGTATGAGAATAAATACGAGAAGGTTGATGATAATTAAGATCATCAATGGGTCGCCTTTGCGAATGCGCTCGAATACGGAATGTCTTTCAGCCATACTTACGAATAAAGCTTGCCTTGGCGTTGCCAGAATTTCAGAATCACAAAACCAATGAGCATACCGCCTATGTGGGCATAGTGAGCAACGTTGTCACCCTGCCTATCTGCCAGCGCCAGTAAAAGTTCAATCGCACCATACCCAATCACGAAATAGCGCGCTTTAATCGGAAAAGGCAAAAACAGCAACATCAACTCACTGTTGGGAAACAACATGCCGTAGGCTATAAGAAGTCCAAACAAACATCCTGATGCTCCGACGAGGCCAACATTCAAGGCAAGATTGAGTTGAGCTGCATGTTGATCCACGAAGTTCTTGCTCTCCATTAGCGCTGACCTGCCATTGCTTAGCACCTCATTGACCAATTCAGAGGGCATTTGGGATATGAGGTGATGAATCTCGAAATAACTAATGAGCTGATGCAGGCCGAACGCTCCTAAGCCACAAATGAGGTAATAGTTGAGGAATTTTTTTGCACCCCAGTAGCTCTCGAGCAAGGCGCCAAACATGTAAACGCCGAACATATTCATAAACAAATGCCCTACACCGCCATGCATAAACATGTGTGTAATAATTTGCCAAATACGAAAGGATTCACTTTCGAAATAGTACCCGGTTAGTGGCTCTTTCAATGCGGGTATTGCTTCGCATCCTAAAAAAAGGATGATGTTGATGAGCAGGATGTTTTTGGTTACAACAGGAAGTTGATTGAACATGGTCAGTTAAAATATTCGTTCAGTTGTTGTGCGTCGAATTGAATGATTATACGATTTTGATTGCGCCAATAATAGGGTTGATTGCACTGCATAAGTTGCTGAAAAAGCGATTCCATTTCCGGCACAGTAAGCATTTGCCCATGTCGAAGGCTGCCGGTCGAAGCTAATTTCCAGCACAAATTTTCAAGAGCAACAGATGTCGTGTCCACATCTTCTTCCAAGGCTGTGAGCGCTTCTATGAATGTGGTTTCGCCGCCGCTCTGACTGCATTCGGAAGGTACGCCTTCCAAGGCGATCTGATTAGATCCGTTTTGCGTGTAGCGAAAACCTATTGCCTCCAGTTCGCTGGAAAATGCACTTAGGAGTGCGGCATGAATGGCAGTGAGCTCAATGGTTTCGGGAAACATGCTTTGCTGTGTAACTCCTTTGCCCGAAGTTAATTGTTGCATGAACTTTTCGAAACGAATGCGCTGATGGGCTCGCTGCTGGTCAATAATCATCATGCGTTCACCTGAAGAGCACAGCATGTATTTGCGGTTATGCTGCACAAACGAAATCTCGTCGTGAAGTTCTAACTCCAGCTTTGGGTTGTGGGTTTCAGCGCGTTCTATTTGCGTTGCAACAGCCATTAAATCTTGCCAACCTGAAACGTCCGCCTCTTTACGGTCAAACCATCCGCGCAAATTCAAGGAACGATTCGAAGGAGCGGGCGCATTTCCAAATGGATTGAAGTTCGGATTGATGTCGATTTTCGGCGGTTGAATGCCTGAACTGAACCGCGGTGGTGAAATCGAAATAGATGTCTCCTGCTCGAAATCGATACTAGGTGCAATACTGAATTTGCCAAGTGCTCTTCGAATGGCGGCGTGAATAATGGCATAAACAGCGCGCTCATCTTGAAACTTTACCTCTGTTTTGGTAGGATGAATATTGATGTCGATTTGCGCTGGGTCAATCTCCAGATAAACTAAGTACATCGGGAAATAGCCCTGAGGCAACAAATCCTGAAAGGCATTGGTTACCGCATGATTGAGGTACGTACTCTTAATAAAACGCTGATTGATGAAAAAGAACTGCTCCCCACGTGTTTTTTTGGCCATCTCAGGCTTGCTCACAAATCCGGCCACCGATACTATATCGGTGTGCTCTTCGACCGGTACAAGTTTCTCATTGTATTTCGTGCCGAATACGTGCACTATGCGCTGCCGCAATGTGCTTGCAGGGAGCATGAATACTTCGGCACCGTTGTGCGTGAATTGGAATTCTACGTCTGGATGTGCCAACGCAATGCGTTGAAACTCGTCAATAATATGCCTCAGTTCAATGCCATCGCTTTTTAGAAAGTACCGTCGTGCGGGAACATTGTAAAAAAGATTTTTAACGAAAAACAGGGTGCCTTTCTGACACTGTATTGGCTCCTGATGTTGAACTTTCGAGGCTTCAACGGTGACTTGGCTCCCAAATTCATCTTCCTCCCTGCGGGTGCGAAGCTCTACTTGAGCGACCGAAGCGATACTGGATAAAGCTTCTCCGCGAAAACCTTTCGTTTGAATTTGAAATAGATCTTCTGAGCGTGTAATCTTCGATGTTGCATGACGCTCAAAACACAACCTGGCATCGCTAACACTCATTCCCTTGCCGTTGTCTGTTACTTGAATAAGCGTCTTTCCTGCGTCTTTCGCAAATAGTTTAATCGATGTAGCACCGGCATCAATCGCGTTTTCCAACAGCTCCTTTACAACCGAGGCAGGCCGCTGAACCACTTCACCTGCGGCGATTTGGTTTGCAACATTTTCGGGAAGGAGTTTAATGATGTCGGACATGCAGTGATTCAATAGGTCTGCACAAAACTAACCCGAATGGAACGTATCTGAAAGGACATGTTATGCCTCTCGATTCATGAAGTGATCTAAGCCTTCTTCGGGAGAAATTAGGGAAGGTTTCAGCTCGAGAATGCGCTTGATAACCTCTTCCATCACAGTGTCCGGGCAGGATGCACCGCTTGTTATCAAGATTCGAAGAGGTTCTTTGACAGGGATCCAGTCGGAGGTTTCAACATGGCTGTGAGTGTTGTAATGAAAGTGTTTGATCAGGTTTTCATTGACAATTTCGGTTGAATCCTGTATGAAGTAGGTCGGAAATTTAGACTCTAGGATGGTCACGATTTGCGATGTGTTGGAGCTGTTATAACCGCCAATCACGAGTGCTAAATCGGCATTGCTCTCCAAGGCCGCAAGCGTCGATTGTTGGTTGTCGTTGGTCGCATAGCATAGCGTGTCGCGCGTGTCGGCGAAATAATCTTTTGAGCCTTCACCGTGTTTATCTGTCATGATGCCCTTGAAAAAATCAGCGATTTCTTGGGTCTCACTCGCAAGCATGGTTGTTTGATTTACCACACCGACGCGCTCTAAATCGGTTTCGGGATTAAACCCGCTGGAAACTCTCGAATGAAAGCGTTCCATTAACTCAGCGGCATTCAGCTTGCCCAACATGAACTGTCCAAGAATTGCGGCTTCTTGTATGTCGCGCACAATAATTGAGGGAGCGTTCTGATAGCTATGCGAAAATGTTGCACGTGTCTCTTCGTGCTTGTGCTTGCCGTGTATGATGATCGTGAAACCACTTTTGCCAATTTCTGCTGATCGCTTCCATACTTTTTCTACAAACGGACAAGTAGTGTTATAACGTGCCAATTCCACACCTTTCGACGCAAGTAACTGCTCAGTTTCTATGGTCGTTCCAAAGGCTGGTATAATTACTACATCGTCTGAATGAATATCATCCCATGGATGAAGCTGTCTTCCTTCGGTGTCCAAAATGAACTTCAATCCGCGGCCCTCTAGGTCTTCATTCACGGCAGGGTTGTGTATCATCTGACTGAGCAGGAACAGGCGTTTGCCCGGATTTTCTCGTATGGCTTTATAGGAGCGCTCAATGGCGTTTTCTACACCATAGCAAAATCCGAAGTGTCTGGGAAAAATGAAGGTGATGTTGCCTAGTGAGAGTTCGCCCGGAGTGAAATCCTGCTTCCGCGGATCCAAATCCTTTCGACGGTTTTTTATTTCGCCAATAATGGCTGAACGATAGTGTTCCGGAATGTCGAATTTTTTCACCTTGCTGTTTTATTTTTCATCAACGACTGAACGTAGGATTCCATCTTGTCTTTTTTGTAAGCCTTCGTGATTGGTTGCAATGCTTTGATTTTTCGAAGGTCATCGTCTGCGCGAATCATAAATGCAACGCAATCAAAACCACTTATCGCCGCCTGTAGTTCATTGCAATCTGTGTTTTTTGAAAGTTTGCATTGGGCTACTCCGTGTATGTAAGGAAACAGTAAATCGGGATAGTCCACATAAAAAGGAAGTGCGTCTGAATCGATGTGAATCTTTATTCTCGGGCTACCGCAAATCCATTCCATTACAAATAGATTTGCTTTGCCACGCATCGCGACGTCATCGTTCAGCGGTGTTGAGGTGAGCCATTGCAGCGTGCGCAGAACTAATTCTTCATCGCGCTTATAATCGCGCGTGGTTTTCCATTCATGCTTTTCAGGCAGTTTCGGACATTTGCCTGCTTGTGCCGCTATTAGGAGGGGAGCGAAACAGATGAGGCAAACAAGACCGAAGCGTATTTCCATGCTTAAAGAGTATGTTCAGTTTCTGAAAAACTGATTCCCATTTCTTCCAATTCTCGCAAGACAGGCTCGTATATAGATGAATTCGTAGGCAATTGCACTCCACTCAATTGCCAATTACCCTGCAAAATGTGCTTAGCGGCTATGGCTATTGGTAAACCAACGGTCTTAGACATGGCGGTGTGAACGGGGTCATCTCCATAGCTAACGAGCTTGGATTGTATTTCCTTGGTCAGACCGTTGAGGTTATATCGGAAGCGATGCCACATAACAATCATGTCTTTGTCGTTAGCTTCCAGTATCCAGCGGTTTTCAATCAGACGCTGTAACGCTTGCGCAGGACTGCCAGACTCTATTCCTACCGGATTGTTCTCGAAAATTCCCAGCCACTTTAGCTTATCAATAATTGCGCTGCTAACATTCAAATAGGATTGCAAACGACTTTGAATGTCGCCTTCGCCTTCTGGTAAAAAGGAATTAGTGAGTGACTCCCAACTGGCCTCTTTGCCAAAGTTCATAACGAAGGAGTCGTCGGTTAACCCCAATTGTACGAGTGCATTCCACGCGGCGCAATAACCGGACTTTCGCAAGGTTCCGCGATACAGTGTGGGAATGTCCTCAAGTTTATAGAGACTCAGGTATTTTAGAGAGTCACGATTGCCATAGCCTTCGAATTGGCCATCCGTCCCAAGATCAACCATAGTTACGCGCTCGAATAGTCGCTGGTACGGAATACATTTTACTCCGCCATTCTCTTTATATCGCGCCGTACCGCCATATCCGGCCAGTATTACATTGCGAGGGTTCCAGGTTATTTTGTAATGCCATGGATTGTTGTCGCTGACGGGCGCAATAAGGCCACCTGTAAATGATTCAAAGGATTCCAGTTGGGCACCTTCAGCTTTCAAACGATCAATGATCTTCATCGCCGACATGTGGTCGATGCCGGGATCAACCCCCATTTCATTCAGAATAACAATTCCCTTTTCCTTGGCCACTCCATCGAGTTGCCACATTTCATCGGGTATGTAACTGGGGGTGATAACGTTTTTGCCAAATTCGATGCAATCTTTAGCTACTTCCATGTGCATAGAAGCGGGAAGCATGGAGATAACCAAATCGGCACGCTCTATTTCACTTCGACGTTGTAGAACATTCGAGGCATCCAACTTGAATGCTACTCCATGTTTTGAGCCTCCGATTTTTGACGTGGCAAATGAAATATCCATGTCACCCACGCGAAGCTGCCAATCAAACAATGGTGAATGTTCTAACAGGTATTTTATCAGGTTAGCACTGCTGCGTCCTGCACCAATAATGAGTATGTTTTTCATAAACTTGTTAGAGGTCAAAATTAGGAGTCTTTTATAGATTGGCTCGAATCGAATTGAGTATTTTTGGCACGGCCTTCGCCAAGAGCGAAAATCATTTAACAATTCATCAAATAAAATTATGAAACACGTTTTTACGATTCTTTTATTCACCATGGCTTGTGTTCAATTATCAGCTCAAGCTTCTGCGGTTGTTTTTTCAGAGTCAGGTGAGAAGTTCACGGTCTATTTAAATGGTGAAAAGAAAAACAATGCTCCTCAGGCAAATGTCAAAATTCAAGCGCTAACATCCGATTTTTATCAGGCACGCATTGACTTTGAAGATGCAATGCTACCGGATTTTTCTGAGGGCAATTTTGCAGTGCAGAAGGGCTCTGAGGTAACGTACATCGTGAAGAGAAACAAAAAAGGCGAATTTGTTCTTCGTTATTATGGACAAACAGATGGCGCTGAGGCAGCTGAGGCTCTTGAGTCACATACAGAAGTTAAGTCTTTTGCTGAAGTTGACGACACAGAGCATCATTCGGAGGATGTGCAGATAAACCAAACTATTTCAATTCAGGAACAGCCGGTTGCCAAAACTACAGTTACCCAAACGACAACTACAACTACCAAATCACAGCCTGTTAAGGCTGCACCCGCAACCGGAGGAAATGTGTCGATGGGCATTAATGTCGATGGTGTTAACATGGGTATCAGCATCAATGCCTCTGAAATGGGCGGAGATATGGGTATGAATATGAATATGGATGTTGAAGAAACCCAGCACACTACAATTACTACTACAACAACTACCACCACTGCACAGCCTGAACCAGCGCCTAAGCCTGCTGCAAAACCGGTAACTAAGCCTGCCCCAGCTCCTGCTCCTGTTTCCGCTCCGGCAAAACCTACAGGCCGCTGCGCAAGTTCTATGGCTCCGGCTTCCTTTACCAAGGCAAAGGATAATATCTCGGCCGGCAGCTTTGAGGATTCCAAGATGACCGTGGCAAAGCAAGTTACTAAGGCCAATTGCCTCACTGCTGCTCAAATAGCTGAGGTAATGGGACTATTCAGTTTTGAGGATAGCAAGTTGCAATACGCCAAGTATGCATACGATTTCTGCTACAACCAAGGCGATTACTACGAGGTGAATGCTGCTTTTACATTTGAATCGAGTATTGAAGACTTGAATCAATTCTTGGAATCGAAGTAATTCGTAAACACTCCTTTTGAATTATGAATCGCTTTCTTGTAATAGCGCTTATTTCGATTATGGTTGCTGCGGCTTCATGCCATAGCAGCAAGCACTATTTCAAAGTTGGATCAAAGCAGGAAAACGGTGGATTGGTAAATGAGGCCGCTGAGAGTTATTACATAGCACTTCAGCGCAATCGAAGCAACGTGAATGCACAAATTGCAATGAAGAGAAGTGGGCAATTGGTGTTGAACGGTTTGCTCAATGATTTCGCCAAGCAAAAGAATTTTGGTGATCAGAAAGCTGCAGTGTACGCATTTCAACAGGCTCGTAACTATCGCGACCGAATTCAAAGTGTGGGTGTTTCTCTTTTGCTTTCTGATATCTATGAGAAGGACTACCAGGATTGCAAGAACGTCTACCTGAAAAACCTGTACGATGAAGGTAATGCGCTCTTATTGGAGAAGAAGTTTGCGGAAGCGGAGAAACGATTTAATGAAATTAATCAGCTTGATCCTACCTACAAGGATGCCGGCGATTTGAGCGACATTGCTTTTTTGGAGCCGCTTTATCAGCAGGGAAAGGTCGCAATGTCACTCGAGCATTATCGTGAGGCGCAAGGTTGCTTTCAGAAGGTAATTGCTCGAAGAAGTTCATACAAGGACGCTGTAGCGATGAGTCGGGAATGCATTGAAAAGGGAAGGTTCACCATTGCCCTTGTTGATTTTAAGAACGCCAGTAATTCTCCTGGCATGGAGGCAAAAATGGCGGCTTATACACTCGATGCTTTGACGTCTAGCGAAGATCCTTTCATTCACGTTGTGGACAGAGAGAATTTGCAAAACATCATCAACGAGCAGCATTTGCAAATGACCGGTATTATTGATGAAAATACCGCTGTCACTGTTGGTGAGTTGGTAGGAGCCAAAGCAATTCTGACTGGCACTGTGCTGAGTTACTCGGAAAAGAAGGGTACCTTACGAAGCAAACAACGGGAAGGATATACGACCTACCAAGAGCGAGTGCTGAATCGAACCGACGGTAAGTACTATATGCAAACGTTGTATCGGCCTTGCAACTATACGGAATACTACAATTCGAATTCCTGCACTGTTTCCTTCCAGTACAAATTGACGAATATTAAAACAGGCGAGATTATCGCTACGGAAATTATTGAGAAGACGCTTAATGACGAAGTTATTTATGGTCGTTTTGATGGAGACGTCAACACACTATGGCCGGCCGGGCAAGGAGCTCCAAACATGAATCAAAATGATCGTCGAGCATTATTAGCGATGATGAATGCTCGTCAAGAAGTGAAATCATCAGGTGAATTATCAAATGCGCTGTTCGGTCAGCTTTCAACTCAAATGACAACTGCAATTGACACGGCAGTAAAGGAAATAGTAAAATGAAATTGAATAGGCTTTTAATAATTCTCATCCTCGCGTTGATGGCGGCCTGTAAAGGCAAAAAGGATACTGCAGCAGCGGGCCAACAAGCCACCATTGAAATGCCGCCACCCGAATGGGTTGGCAATCGTCCGCATTCTGCCGTGCATTACATTGGTGTCGGATCGTGCAGTAAATTAAATCGACCCTACGACTATCAAACCATTGCTAAGAAAAATGCGCTTAATGACCTGGCTTCGGAAATTAGCGTGCGTGTGCAAGGGCAAACATTTCTGAATTCGTTGGAAGTGAATAAAAGTTTCAGCGAGGAATTTATTTCGAATGTATCCACTTCCACGGATGCGAAAATCGAAGAGTATGAAATTGCTGGAACCTGGGAAAACAAAAACGAGTTCTGGGTTTTCTATCGGCTAGACAAAGCGCAATATCAGGCGCAGCAAATGGCGAAAAAATCAGCGGCATTAAACCTGGCAAATGACTTTTACCAAAAGGGAATTACCGCAGAGCAAAACGCAAACGTAGCGGTGGCTTTCGATTTATATATGCGTGGCATTTTTGCCCTGAAGGATTATTGGAATGAGAGCAATGAATTCACGACCGCAAGTGGAAAGGTATATCTGGACAATGAAATTTTCAGTTCCATGCAGCGAATGTGTGGAAGCCTGCAGCTGAAAGTCGACAAGAGTAAAGTGTTGCTTACTTCGGATAATCAATTTTCGCAGGAGGTTATGGCCACGCTCATGCTCGGAAACCAGTCGGTGAAGGGCCTTATGGTGAAATATAGCTATGAGAAAAGCCAAGGGCTTCATCGTGGTGAGGTTCTAACGACAGAAGTCGGTCATGCTGCTGTGCCGGTAAACGAGGTGAACTTTGCGTTGCAAGGCAATGCAGTTACGATTGAGCTTGACTTGAGTAAGCTGAAGGTGCAGGACCTTGATCAGAAGGTACAAGACGGATTTATACAATCCTTTAAAACCGAGAAGAAGGTGTTGCCTATAGAAGCTGTACTTCCATCGTTTTACATTACTTCTTCGGAGTTGAATTATGGCTTACCCACCAGTGGCAGGATATTGCAAACAGCACTGTCTGGAGCGCTTGTAGCAAAGGGACTTCGCATTGCCGGCTCTGCATCAGAAGCAGATTTTGTGGCAACAATAGAATCGAACACGAAGGAAGGTGGTCAGGCCAATGGGTTTGTGGTCGCCTTTCTTGAAGTTAATCTGGTAGTGAAGAACAGAAGGAGCGGAGACGTTGCTTTCAGCGAAACACTTGCTTCAGTGAAGGGGCTCCAATTAAACAAGGATGCAGCAGGTATCGAAGCCTATAAAAAGGGGAAGGAAAAGGTGGAGCAACAATTAACCCCCAAGTTGCTCCAATCAATTTTATGATCCGAAATTGCCTTTGGCACGGTTGTAGAAATTACTTTAGCAAAACCAAACACGAATAATCAATAAATTTAGTTCCTATGAAAACTCGTCATTTTACACTCGTTATGCTTGTTGCCGTTGTGGCTTTGATGGCTACCTCTTGCAAGAAAAACAAGAAGGCCGTTGAAACTCCAAAGCCTACCGGAGAAGTACTTATCAATGAATATTGCACCGGTGAGCAGTACCAGAGCAACAAGGATGCTTTCCGTGCTACTGCAACAGGCGAGAGCATGGATCGTGAGACTGCAAAGAAGAAGGCTCGTTCAAATGCTCAGTCAGAGTTGGCCAAAACCATTAGCAGCACTATGAAAATTGTCGGTGATAACTACGTAAACTCAACTGAGTTCAACAACAAAGAAGAGGTGACCGAAACTTTTCAGGAAATGGCTCGCACAGTGGTTGATCAGGAATTGCGTGGTGCAATTGAAATCTGTGAGAAGCTAACACAGCGTGAGAATGGAACATTTGTAAGCTACGTGGCCATCGAATTGAGCGGCTCCAAGATTGCTGATGCATACAACTCAGGTCTTTCTCAGAATGAGAAATTGAAGGCAGACTACAACTACGAAAAGTTCAAGGATACTTTCGAAAAGGAAATGGAGAAAATGGCGAACGGTAAGTAATAACCAATCCCCAAAAAATAAAAAACCCTCGCATTGCGAGGGTTTTTTTATAGGATATAACAAAGCTTTATTTTGTCATTCTAACTCGCAGCTCAGCATCGATTGCATCTAAGAAATCTTCTGTTGAGAGATAATGCTCTTCTTTGGTTTTGTCGCCATGAATGCAAACCGCAAGGTCTTTGGTCATTTTTCCGGCTTCAACCAGATCAATGCATACTTGCTCAAGCGTTTGCGAGAAGTTAGCAAGTTCTGCGTTGCTGTCAAGCTTGGCGCGGTGAGCCAATCCCTGTGTCCACGCAAAGATGGAAGCAATAGGATTGGTCGATGTTTTCTTGCCCTGCTGATGTTGGCGGTAGTGACGAGTAACTGTGCCGTGTGCAGCCTCAGCCTCCATTGTTTTACCATCGGGAGTAATCAGCGCAGAAGTCATGAGTCCTAATGAACCGAAACCTTGAGCAACAATATCACTTTGCACATCACCGTCGTAGTTTTTGCAAGCCCATACAAAGCCTCCATCACTCTTCATGCAGAAAGCCACCATGTCGTCGATTAGACGATGCTCGTAGCTAATTCCGAGTTCTGCGAATTTGGTTTTGAACTCGTTTTGGTAAACCTCTTCGAAAATGTCTTTGAATCGGCCATCGTAAGCCTTGAGAATGGTGTTCTTGGATGAGAAATAGAGATTCCAATTGCGCATAATTGCTTGGTTAAAGCAACTGCGAGCGAATCCGTAAATGCTCTCATCGGTATTGTACATGCTCAGAGCAACACCATCGCCTTCGAAATTATAAATTTCCCATGATTTAGCGTCCTCGCCGTTTTCCGGAGTGAAGGTCATGGTGAGTTTGCCTTTGCCCTTAATCACGGCATCAGTTGCGCGGTATTGATCACCGAATGCATGACGTCCTATGTTGATTGGCTTCGTCCAACCGGGCACCAGTTTAGGGATGTTCTTGCAAATAATGGGCTCGCGGAAAACAGTTCCACCTACGATATTTCGAATGGTACCGTTTGGGCTTTTCCACATCTTTTTCAAGTTAAACTCCTTCACGCGTGCTTCGTCGGGCGTGATGGTAGCGCACTTCACTGCAACGTTGTATTTCAACGTTGCTTCGGCACTTTCTACGGTAACACGGTCATCGGTCGCATCGCGATTTTCCATACCCAAATCGAAGTATTTGATATCCAATTCGAGGTATGGGAAAATCAACTTGTCTTTGATGAATTTCCAAATAATACGGGTCATTTCGTCGCCATCCATCTCAACGATGGGTTGGGCTACCTTTATCTTGTTCATTGAAAAAAGGAGTTATTCGAAAATGTTATTATACGTGTTCGCGTGTGCTGAAATAAAACGCTCCTTCGTTGAGGGCGTTTTCGTCGCTGTCGCTACCGTGAACAGCGTTGGCAGCTATGCTCGTTGCAAACATGCGACGAATAGTTCCTTCGGCCGCCTTCTGAGGGTCGGTTGCTCCAATCAAGGTGCGGAAATCCTCAACTGCGTTGTCTTTAACCAAAATGGCCGCTACGATTGGTCCACTCGTCATGTAGTCAACCAACTCACCGTAAAATGGGCGCTCTTTGTGAACTTCATAGAATTTGCCTGCTTCTTCCTTGCTCAATTGAGTCAACTTCATTGCTTTGATTGAGAAGCCTGCTTCGAGAATTTTGTCGATGATTTTTCCTGTGTGACCCGCCGCGGTAGCATCGGGCTTGATCATGGTAAAAGTTACTTGTCCTGCCATTGGTATTAAGAATTTGTTGTGTGCCGCGAAAATAAAGCATTTAAGGGTTGAACGTGCCAACCGCTATTCATTTTCAGTCAGCTTGTACAGCCCATAGCATTGTATCTTCGTGAAAAATATCCCAATGGTCTCTTTGTCTCAATCTGCATCTCGCGCCCATGCCATAATGGAGTTGGAAGAAAAATACGGCGCGCACAATTACCACCCGCTTCCCGTTGTGCTCGAAAGGGGAGAGGGCGTCTATGTGTGGGATGTCGATGGAAAGAGATACTACGATTTCTTGTCGGCCTATTCGGCCGTAAACCAAGGGCATTGCCACCCTGTAATAACAAAAGCCTTGATAGAACAGGCGTCCCAATTGGCGCTCACGAGCCGGGCTTTTTACAACAGTTCGCTGGGTCCTTATGAGAAATTCATCTGTGAGTTTTTCGGTTACGACCGAATTCTGCCAATGAACACCGGCGCTGAAGGTGTTGAGACTGCCATTAAAATCTGCCGCAAGTGGGCGTATGAAAAGAAGGGCGTGGCAGAGAATCGAGCGAAAATAATTGTCTGTGAACATAATTTCCACGGACGAACTACTACCATCGTTTCGTTTTCTACTGATCCGGATTCCAAAGGCAATTTCGGTCCGTATGGTGGTGGCTTTGTCACCATTCCATACAATGATTTGGCTGCATTGGATGCTGCACTGGCCGACCCTGATGTTGCCGGATTTTTGATAGAGCCCATGCAGGGTGAAGCCGGGGTAGTCGTGCCCGATGAAGGATATCTGAAGGGCGCATTCGAGCGCTGCAAGAAGGCCAATGTTTTATTTATTGATGATGAGATCCAAACAGGTATTGCCCGCACCGGTCGCATGTTGGCTTGCGATCATGAGGACTTTAAGCCCGATATGCTCATCCTCGGAAAAGCGTTGAGCGGTGGAATATATCCGGTCAGTGCAGTGCTTGCTTCGGACGAAATAATGCTTTGCATTAAGCCCGGTCAGCATGGAAGTACCTATGGCGGCAACCCGCTTGCCGCTAAAGTAGCCGTCGCTGCGCTAAGCGTAGTGCGCGATGAGAAATTGGCTGAAAATGCTCAACGCATGGGTGAGCTTTTTCGCAGCGAATTGAATAGAGTTATCGCTTCTAATCCACTGGTAAAACTGGTGCGTGGTAAGGGGTTACTCAACGCAATCGTGGTGAATGATACGCCGGAAAGCAAAACAGCCTGGAACCTTTGTTTGGCCTTCGCCCAGAATGGTTTGCTTGCTAAGCCTACACATGGCAACATCATTCGTTTTGCTCCTCCTCTCGTTATAACAGAGGAACAGCTTATGGAGTGCGTCCAGATAATCGAGAAAACCATTCAAGCTTACTCAAGTGAAATATGATTATTGTAGGTCAAACCTTGGTTAGTGAGGATTTGTTTGATCAACATTTCGTGTGCGATCTAAACGCATGCAAAGGGGCTTGTTGTATTGAGGGAGAAAGCGGTGCGCCACTCGAACCGGACGAGTTGCTTCGAATTGATGAAAACTTGGAGGCGGTCAAGCCGTTCATGCGCAGTGAGGGTTTGACGGCATTGGAAGCCAATGGCCCTTATGTGGTCGATGACGACGGTGAATTTGTTACCTCACTCGTTGGAAAACATGGAGAGTGTGTCTTCGTCATCTTCGACGAAAGGGGTATTGCAAAATGTGGATTGGAACAGGCCTACAATGCGGGCGCAACGAATTGGAAGAAGCCGATATCGTGTCATCTCTATCCGGTTCGATTGGCGAACCTTACAGAATATGTTGCAGTAAATTATCATCGATGGCAGGTCTGTGAGCCGGCTTGCGCATGCGGAAGTGCATTGAAAGTGCCCGTATACCGTTTCTTGAAGGAGCCTCTTATTCGCCGTTTTGGTGAAGCATGGTATACTGAGCTTGAAGAGGTGGCCGCCCAGTGGCTCGCACGTTAGTGCTTGTCATCCTCTTTTTTCTCGCTCAGATGTTCACTATCGTTCGTTAATAGTTGATGCCCTGCTCCCAGAATCTGTTGAACGGGGAAGCTATTTTGCGTTCTGTAACTTAGCTGAGAGACCACAATGATGAAATCCGTTTTAGCCGCCTTGCTGCTATGCTTTGCAGCTTTCGCTCAGGCGCAGACAGCTCCTGGGAAAATCTCCTATCAAGCCGTAGTGCGCGATGCGCAAGGCAATGAATTGGTTGACCAAAGTGTAACGGTCAATTTTGCCATACACAAATCGAGCGCCGACGGTGATGTCGTTTATTCGGAAAATCATAATTTGGTTCAAACAGACCAATTTGGACTTTTCAGCACCCTCATTGGCGAGGGCGTGCCAACAGGTCAAGGTGCATTTAATTCACTGGGCGAAATTGCATGGGAATCGGATAATTATTTTTTGGAAGTGAGCGCGGGCGAGCCCGGTAGCTTACCCCAGGTCGTAGGCGTGTCGCAGATATTGGCCGTTCCCTATTCTTATTATTCGAGTAAAGCTGGGTCGGTTGTCAACGAAGCGGATGGCGACATTCAGAATGAGCTAATCGAAGAGTTTGCCATTGAGGGTACATCGCTGAATATCGTTGAACAAGGGATTACTTATTCGGTTGATCTTTCCGGCATTTTGACCGAAGATACAGATGATGAGCTTATCAGTCAGTCGTATTTGAGCGCCGATTATTTGCTCACCATTCAGGAGGATGATCACGCAAGCATGGTGAACCTTTCATCGGTTGCTTATGCTACTTGGAATGAAAACAGTGAGTCGGTTTTTACTACCGACCAATCGGTGGGAGTTAATACGTCCAATGCGCAAAGCACCTTGCAGGTGAATGGCTCCCTGGCAGTTGCGGTATCGAAAATTAATACAGGTACATACAATTTGAACAGTGATCTTATGTTGGCCCAACGCACTGTTTTCATTGGCGATGTAAGCGCCGGTGATATTCAATTGCAATTGATGCCCGCGGCTTCATGTCCAGGCCGAACGTATAAGTTCAGGAAGTACTTTCAAGGGGCTGTAACGGCGAATGATTTGTCTATTTCGGCTTTCGCAGGAGAGACAATCGATGGTTTGGTAAGCTTCTATATGAATAGCACTGCTGCTGAGTATCTAACCATCATAAGTGATGGTGAGGCTTGGTACGTCATTGATCATTACCATGAATAAGGCAATCATACTTTTCATCAGTTTACTGGCATCATTGCCTTTGAGCGCTCAGTTCGTGTTGGGCCGACAAACCATGTCTTGTTTCTCCATGCGGGCATGCGATGAATTGTGCATCAATTCAACTGCGGGTCAAATCGATTTTGGAACAATGACCAACAGCAATACCATTTTTACCTCCGGCTTTGAACAAACCGAAGGTGCTGCCAATCTCTATTTGACAATCGATTTTCGAAAGGATGAATGCTCAGGCGCTATTCATGCGAATATTCTTCAAACTTTCGGATGCGAAGCGGCCGATTCGATTTGGATATTTTGGGATAATGCCGCTTCAGATTTTTCAACGCAACTCATGGGTTCATTGCACATGCTGCGCTTGGAGTCAAATACGGGGTGTTCATTTGAAAAGCTCTATGATTTTCAGGAACTCAGTATTCCTGTAACACCCTGTGCACTCGATTTCTACAACTATATTTCTCCGAACGGCGACGGCAGTAATGATGCATGGGTCATTGGTAAGATTGATACTCCTGAGTTCTTGGAAAACGAGGTGGTTGTTTTCAATCGCTGGGGGGGAGAAGTATGGAGTTGCACAAATTATAATAACGATGATGTTTGCTTTAAGGGCACCGGAAACAACGGAAAGTTGCTTCCCGATGGCACTTATTTCTATCAGTTGAAAACACAATCCGGTGAGTTTACCGGGTACATAGAATTGTTGCGATGATGAACTGTAATTCTCTCTGCTACCGAATAGGCCTGCTCCTCACGGTGCTTGCTGTTTGCCTCTTTGCCGGCACGGCATCAGCGCAGCAGGAGTGGTCGCATACGCAGTACCAATTCAATCTATATGACGCCAACAGTGCATATGCCGGCAACCACCGGACGCTCAGCATGGCGGTGAGACACCGTTCGCAATGGATTGGCCTGGAGGGTGCGCCTACAACCGATCATGTTTCGCTTCATGCGCCGCTTGCCGGAAATCGATTGGGTATTGGATTGCGCCTTGTATCGGACCGTTTGGGGGCTCGTCGTCAACAAGTGGCTAAGGCTTCGATAGCCTACAAACTGCCACTTCTGAATGGGCAACTAGCTTTTGGTATTACAGGCGGCATGCTGCGTGGTTCCATTGAACGGTCTGAACTCATCGCCTTTGATTCGAACGACGCTCAGTTGCTGCAAATGGGAGCCGCGCGAGCAACACCTGTTGTGGGTGCTGCCGTGTTATTTACCTCGAAACGCATGTTCTTCGGTCTTGAATCGGGTGCACTCAATAAAACATCCATAAGCGCTTCTTCAGGCTCATTGGCAAGGTTGTATCGCAATTTGAATGTTGTTGCGGGATATATGCTGCCGATAGGAGAGTCTGACCTGTTAGAGGTTTCGTCGCAAGTGAAGTGGAGTGAGGGTATGCAATGGCAAGCAGAGTTAAATGCACAGTATTTATACCGAAATAAATGTTGGTTGGGTGCAGGATATCGCTTCGAGTCTGCATGGCAAATGCTGGCCGCTTGGATGGTGAATGATCATTTGAGAATTGGATTGAGCTATGATAATTCAATTGGCAAACTAATGAACTGCAATCAGAGTTCGGCGGAGCTGTTTTTAGGATATACGCTGCATAAAAGAGCACCCGGTGCAATACGTTATTTCTGATCATGAAAAATTTCATATCCATAGTGTTGATGCTTTTCATCACCCAACGGGTGGTTGGGCAGGAAAGCTATTCCATAAAGCCACTTTTCGATTTGAACTCGCAATATGACGAGTTGGCTTGTGCCGTCGTAAACGATCAATTGATTGTGATGAAGGCCCAAGCACCCGACGTTGTGAGCGATTATCAATGGACTGAACGCCCGAAGTATTTTTTGCAGAGTTGGGAGCGTGGAGTGGATTATTCAAAATGGGCCGGACAAAAACATTTTTTTCGAAGTGCGCTGCAGGATGTGGGGCCCGCCTCCTATTCTGCTGATGATTCATTGTTGTTCTTTTCATCGGTTCAAAATTTTGGACAGGCGAAGGGCAATCATCTAAAACTATACTCCAGCCAGTGGAATGGCAAGCGATGGGAAACGCCCGAAGTATTGCCAATGGTCGATTTTACTGCGGATTTTACGCATCCTCATTACGTGCCTTCTCAGAGAATGCTCGTTTTTTCAAGCAATCGATCTGGAGGCCAGGGTGGCATGGATATTTGGTACTGCAAGCAAACCGCACAAGCTTGGTCAGAGCCCTTGAATCTAGGGTTGGGTGTAAATTCTTCGAGTCATGAAATTTTCCCGACCTTCCACAATGGCGACATTTATTTCGCTACCAATGCACCCGACACCTGGGGCGGATATGATATTCGAAGGGCTGCAGGAAATACACAGTGGAAAACGGCTATTGCGGAAGGAGCGCCAATGAACAGTGCAGCTGACGACGTATGTGTTCTTTTCCTGAGCAGTGACAAGGCAATTTTGACCTCCAATCGGGCAGGTGGAATGGGAGGCGATGATTTGTTTCTTCTCACGCGTGAAGCACGTCCGGAAGAGTTGCATGATATGACCGCTTATGTTGAGTGTGCCGGGCAGTCCATTGCCGGTGCTGAGCTTACCGTTCGCAATGATGCCGGTGAAATAGTTCAAACTGCTGCTGCAGACGAACATGGTAACGTGGATATACGGGCGCTACGCTTGAATCAGTCGTATACTTTTCAAATGGGGCCTTCAACGAAGCATTCTTTTTCTGAATGCTTATTGGTTGTGAAGGACTCGAAGGGCAATCGACTCACAGAGGTGCGATTTAATTTGAAGGGATACGCAATGCTCGAGTTGCTGCCATTTCAGTTTAGTGACATTCACGCACTCACTATGGCCGATGAAAGTGTGCTCAATCTAACATTTGAAGGCCAATTGTATGAAGAACAACCCGGCGATATTGGCCGTGGTGAACCCATAACCATTCTGAACTCGAAGGGTGATGCTGTAGCGCTTGCATATACCAATGATGCCGGTAAGTTTCGATTTACCAGGCTTGATCCTCAGTTGCGTTATGTGATGCGCTTATCAGAGCAAACGGAAGCGAAGCACGCCATCATTACGGAGAAGGGCAGCAAGATTGATATTCCCGTATTAAACGCTGAAGTGAATTATACTCGCTTGGCTGCGGAAGACGCGATTACACTCATCAATGAGTTCAACGATACCATCCACGTTTCGCCGAAGGATTTGTTCGTTATTAATCGTATTTATTACGAATACAACAGTGCTCAATTGACCAACGAGTCACGAAGGCAATTGGAGCAGTTGGCAGTCATCATGGAGCGAAATGGAGAGATAAATCTTGAATTGCGCTCGCACACAGACGCACGCGGCGAAGCTGCTTATAATTTGAAACTCTCACATCAACGAGCAAAATCCGCCATTCAATTTATAGTGGCCAAAGGATTGGAGGCCGCTCGATTCCAGTCTGAGGGAGTGGGTGAATCGGAACTTATCAACGAATGCGCTGACGGCGTGCAATGTTCTGAACCCGAACATGCAATTAATCGTCGAACGGAAATTCGATTGAAACGCCGCAATGGCCTTGCTTTGACGGACCGCTAGCACCTGCTTTCAGCTGTGATGTAAATCAATAACGGTATTGATTTACATCACACCCCTTGTATTATCATACCTTGTGATTTGTAATTGTTAACTCCAATTGCGAATCACTCTATGATGAATCATACTGTTTCTTCTTTGCTCGACGCAACTATCAGCCCTGAACTAGAGCGCCGCCGACTTCAGATTCTTCAATCGATGGAATTGATGGATTCCCCTTCTGATGAAATGTATGATGAGATTACCCGAATGGCTGCTTCTCTAATCGACGCTAAAACTGCATTGATAACGTTCATTGACGAAGATCGTGTGTGGTTTAAGTCGCAGGAGGGGGCTACTCGAAATGAAGTGCAGCGTTGTGATTCCTTTTGTCAGTACACCATTGCCGGAAATGGATTGCTTGAAATTGAAGATACATTGGAAAGCGAACAATTCAAGGATAATCCTTTTGTGGTAGGTAAACCACATTGGCGCTATTACGCAGGTGTGCCGCTGCAAATCGTTGAGGGTGTAAATCTAGGAACCTTGTGTTTGCTGGATACCAAGCCATTTAAGATGACGAAGCTACAAGCCGAAACGTTGACTTTTCTTGCAAAGACTGTTGTGCATTTGATGCAACTGCGAAGGAGTTTTCACGATTTGAAATCATCGCAGCATTTGTTGAAGGTGTTGCAAGAGGTCAATGAAGATTTTATTCGTTCCCCTGAAAGCAAGCGTGAGCTATTCAAGAAGATGCTTGATTATGTGTTGAAGTTTACGGACAGTGAATATGGGTTTATCGGAGAAGTATTCATGAATGAAGGTGCAACCGCGCTCAGAACCTATGCAATAACGGATATATCATGGAATGAAGAAACGCGCGAATTATATAAGAAATACGAAGACAAGGGGATGTTATTTACGAACCACAACACCTTGTTTGGTCATACGTTGAAGACAGGCGAATCGGTCATTAGCAACAATCCGGCAACTGATCCGCGCAAGGGAGGGACACCGCATGGCCATCCGCCACTCAAGTGCTATTTGGGCTTAGCAATTCGAGATAGCAAGGACAATTTGATAGGTATGATGGGTTTGGCGAACAAAAAAATCGGATACCAAGATGCCGATGAGGCGTTTCTGCAACCATTCCTTTCAACTTGCGGTACTATGATTATCGCTTTGAGAACCTTGCAGGATCGAGCTAAGGTGGAGGAAGAGAATAAGATTATCTATGAAAAACTGCAAAGGGCGCAAGCGGCAGCTAAACTTGGAAGTTGGGAGTATGACACGACGACCAATGAGGTGAAATGGTCCGATGAACTTTACGGCATTTATGAGTTGCCTAATGAAGGTCCTGTTCTTAATTACAAAGCATATCACGATAGACTTCACCCCGATGATATTCAACGCAACGACGCCATTGCCGATGCAGCAATAAAAAGCAAGCAAGAGTTTTCATTCGAAGAGCGTTTGTTATTTCCCGATGGCCGAACCAAAATTGTATTGGTCAACGGCTACCCAATCTTTGGTGACGAGGATAAATTGATCGGTATTCAGGGCACTACGCAAGATGTTACAGCACGGAAACGCCAGGAAGAAGAGGTTCAGCGGTTTTTCAATTTGGCGGTCGATATGTTTTGCATTGCTTCGAAGGAAGGCTTTTTCTTGCGACAGAGCAGGTCGTTTACAAGCACGCTTGGTTATACTGATTCCGAGCTGAAGTCAATGCCTTTCATAGAACTTGTTCATCCTGATGACAGACTGCGAACGCTAGAAGAAATTGAATTTATCCTACGTGGCGGAACTTCTCGCAATTTTGAAAATCGCTATCGCATGAAAACGGGTGAGTATGTCACTCTTAGCTGGACTGCTACATTTGACCAAGAGTCACAATTAATTTATGCTGCAGCAAAGGATGTCACAGACAAGTTGCTGTTGGAACGGAATTTATTGGAAGGTCAAATTGAGGCTGAGAAGTCGAAGGCCAAGGATATTTTCTTGGCCAACATGAGCCATGAAATTCGCACACCTCTCAACGCCATTATTGGCTTCAATGATATACTAAGTCAGACCACGCTGACAGACGAGCAACGCAGAAACGTTGATTTTATCGGCAACGCATCCACGAAGTTGAGTGTGCTCATAAACGATATTTTGGATATCTCGAAATTGGAAAGCGGCAAACTTGACTTGGAGCATGCTCCATTCCGCTTGGAGGAGCTCGCCAGGCAAGTTGTACAGATGTATTCAGCCATGGCAAAATCGAAGGGTATTAAGTTACTGTTCAGTTTTGATCAGGAAATTCCTGAGGTGCTCATCGGCGATGAGACCCGCTTATCTCAGATTTTATTAAACTTGATTTCGAATGCAATCAAGTTTACCGAAAAGGGGAGTGTCGAACTGCGCATTCTAGAGATGCAACGAACCAACGATAAAGCTGCTATCTTTTTTGAAGTGAAGGATACGGGGATTGGTATTAACAAGGAAAAGCAACAGCTCATTTTTGAGCGGTTCACACAAGCAGAGAGCTATACAACCCGCGTTTATGGTGGAACCGGATTGGGGTTGAATATTGTTCGATCGTTGGTCGATCTGCATCATGGAACTCTGCATGTGGAAAGTGAAGCCGGTGTTGGTTCTAAATTTAGTTTTACGATTGACTATGCAATTGCCACTGGCCAAGAGAAGAGGTTGTTGGATGGGCCTGCCAAGCAGAGTGGGCAAAATCGCCTGGCTGATATGTCCATCTTACTCGTAGAGGATAACGAGCATAACCAGATTTTGGCTGAGACTTATTTAATGAAGCATCAGGCTTATGTTGATATAGCCGGAAATGGTAATATAGCCCTTGAAATGTTGAAGAAGAAGTCGTATGATGCTATTTTGATGGACATTCAGATGCCTATTATGGATGGTATTTCAACAACTCAAGTGCTGCGAAACGATCTGAAAATCGATACTCCTATTATTGCTTGTTCGGCACATGCTATGGCGAGTGAGCGCCTGAAATGCAAGGAGGCCGGCATGAATGAATACATTTCAAAACCATATACCGAAGAGATCCTAATCAGCGTGCTGGCAAAATTCAAGAACAATTCAATCAAGAAGAGTAAAACCTTGGAGGATGACTTTGCAGCTGTCTTCAAAGCGTTGGAGCAAAAAATTAGCAAGACATATGCCGAGAAGATTGTTGGAATCTTCAAGGAACGACTGCCCACGGAAATCCTATTGTTAGAGCAAGCAATCGAAGAGCGTGACTTTAAACTCATGGAAGAACGAGCGCATTACCAGTCGGGATCCATGTCGAGTTTGCATTTCAAACAGGGGTATCAACTTGCACATGCAGCTGAGCGCGCTGCTGTTGAGGGTGGAACAGCCAAGGCAGAAGAGGCAGTGGGTAAGTTGATTGTCTATTTGCGGGAATTGGTTACTTATCTAAACTCGGCGGTGAATTAATGTCTGATTGATGGAATCGGTAGACCACCTTTTTCCGTACTTTCGGAACTCATATTTCAACCATGCGAAACCTCCTCATTGCCTTCGGAATTGCCTTTGGCTCCTCATTACTTTTTTCATGCAAGAAAACACCTGACTATGTTGCTGTGCCGTACGATTGTGCCTGCGGAAGCTTGTCGTGGCAGGGTGAAGAGTACCCATTGCTTGGAACTACCTACATCCTTACTGATTCAACCAACATTCGCTCACGTCGTTATTATATCACAAGCGAAGTGTCTCTCGAAGGTGAAACAAATACACATGGCTTGAGTGCGTGGATAGAAATTCCGAATATCGGTAATGGCGGGAATTTTACGATTGACGCACAAACTGGTGAAAGCGATTTCCAAGCATGGGTCGATGAGTTTAACCCCAACGATCCGACCGACACGCTTCGTCAGTATGTTCCGGTAAATGCCGTTGTTCAGGTTGGTGCAGCTCCTGTTACAGGCGGAATCGAAACTGTCAATTTTCAGTTCACCTTAAACCAACTCGAAGAGGGTGCGCCGATTCCCGGAGATATCAATTGTTCCGGAAGTTTCACAGTAACTATTGCGGCTGAGTAACCTATTTGGTTTGGCTCCCGTTTAACAGCCACCTAGTATGAGATTTTTAAGAATTTTCCTCTCTATTGTTGGACTGGCTGCAATGCTTGGCTTTCAAGATGTGCCTACCGAACGTCGTGTTATGCGCAAGCATTCCAATGGCAAGGAGCATGTAGTCCTTTATTTTGACAAGGAGACCGGCTACCTCATGAAGGAAGAGGTTTTTTACTCGGATGGAAAACTCAACTGGGTAGGCAATTATAAACGCAACGTTGAGCACGGCCTGTGGCAATTCTACCACCCTAATGGGAAGTTAAAGACCTCCGAATCCTATAGCAATGGGAAGGAAAACGGTGTTTCTACGCACTATTCTGAAACCGGCAAGAAGGTTAAAGAAGAGCAGTGGCGCAGCGGTAAGTTGGTCAAGGAGATCAAGTTCTAATCATTCTACTTTCACTACTCGGTTTTCGGCAATTACGAAAACGAAATCGCCTTTTCGAGGTTGCACTGTATGTGCTCCTGTAAATTCTCCGAATGCCGGAAGAATGCCGAGTGCCGGCCCAAACCAAAAACAGGGCAATCGCAAGTGTTGATGTGCAATGCCACGCATCCTTACCGCAGGGTGTATGTGCCCGCTTATGGTATAGCCATCATGCAAGCTATTCTCGGGAGGTTCGTGTGTGAATCGGACTCCGTCGATGGTCATCTCATCGTGAACGGAAAAGCCAAGCTGCTCATAGGCCGACTGCAATTCAATTTCATGATTGCCCTTGATGAGCAGGTATTTGACATGGGGAAAATGAGCCAGGCAATCGGTCAACTCTTCCCACTCCTTGTTCATTCGACTGTGAAAAAGGTCTCCCAGGAAAATTAGTTTTCGGGGATTGAATCGCTCAATCAGAATGACGAGGTTCCAAAGGTTAGAGCTATTCACCGCCTTGGGTATTGGAATACCTGCGTTTCTGAAATGTTCACCTTTTCCAATATGCACATCGGCGCAAATAAGAATACCGTGTTTTGCCCACCACAACGCACGAAGCGGATGCAGCTCGAAGTGGTGCTCGCGAATTTGAACAGGGGTGGTTGTCATGCGCAAAAAAAAATCGCCTTGAGGCGATTTCTTTGTGGGAGCAACAGGGTTCGAACCTGTGACCCTCTGCTTGTAAGGCAGATGCTCTGAACCAGCTGAGCTATGCTCCCATTCCGTTCAAACGGGGCGCAAATATACACCTACATTCTAAAAGCGCAAATTTTTTTTACGTTCTTGCCGGCCTGCGCGTTTGAATCATTCAAAATCAGGGTAAAGCAAGTATTTACTGCGCTTTTCCTTGTATTGATTAAGCTTTTCCTGCCACGATTCCCGGATTTCGATTTCATTTTTACCGGCTACAACCATCTCGCGAAGGCTCTGTGTTCCGCAAAGTTTATCGAAAAACCCGTTGGAATGAAAAAAAGTGGATTTATCGGGGCTTGCATTGTACATCTTCAATAGCCAGCTTAGTTCGAGCTGAGTGTAGCGACCCGTTTCTGCTGTTGAATTGTCACGAAGGTCTATTCCGGTGCAGCGTTTATTTTCGAAAGGTGGGTCCATGGCCACGCCCGGAATGTCGATGGGTGTGAATGCATAACTGCCCGCAGTGCATCCCGGAAAACCGATTATCTGAAATGGGTGTGGGGTTCCGCGTCCAACACTTACCTCGGTTCCTTCAAACCAACAGAGCGATGGGTAAAGGGCTATCGCTCGGTCGTTGGGTAAATTGGGTGAAGGTCGCACGGGCAGCGAATAGAACATCGAGTGCGAGTAGCCTTTGCACGGTATTACGGTGAGATGAGGTTTCGGGTCAATCCAACTTTCACCTAGAATCATGTTAGATAATTCACCCACAGTAAGCCCATGCACAATGGGGATGGGGTGCATACCAACAAACGAGGCGTATTTTTCTTCTCGAACCGGGCCATCTATATAGTGACCATTTGGGTTCGGTCGGTCTAGTACGATTACTTCTTTTTTCCACTCACCCGCGGCTTCCAGTATGTAATGAAGCGTTGATATATAGGTGTAGAAACGCGCGCCAACATCCTGTATATCGAACAGGAGAACATCGGTTGTGGCCAGCATTTCTTGTGTTGGTTTTTTGGTTTTCCCATACAGCGAGAGCACGGGAATACCGGTCTTCGGGTCCTTGCCGTCATGCACATGCTCGCCTGCGCCTGCTTCGCCACGAAAACCATGTTCCGGTGCGAAAACAGTAGTGATGTTAACTCCCATGCTCAACAGGGTATCTACCAAATGGGTTTGGCCTATGCGTGTTGTTTGGTTGGCAACAACACCAACTCGTTTGCCTTTCAGCAGCTCAAGGTAACGTTCTGTTTGATCGGCCCCTGTTTGCAGAGCCTTGATTACTTGCGTTTCCGTTGCAGTGGTTTGACACTGACATGCAAGAAATGCAGAGAAGAGAAGGGAGAGTAGTAGGTGCTTCATGTGTTGGTGTGTGAAAATCGACAGGAATCGCCCTGTAAGTTGAGCAGCATACAATTACTTTTACGCCAAACAACGTGGAAATCCATTTTAAGTGCGCATTGCCTCTTTTATAGCCCAACGAATTCGCCGTGCCGAAGATAAAACGCGTATTTCGCGACCTATTGTGCGAATTGCCACCGCGGGTATCGCTGTGGGCATGGCATTGATGCTGCTGAGCCTTGCTATTGTGAGCGGTTTCCAAGAGCAAATTCGGAATAAGGTAATCGGTTTCGGCGCGCACTTTCAAATTACCGGCATTGAACGCAACTACTCCCGTGACTCACAACGCCTATTATACAACGACGATGTCTATCAGCGACTGAAGGCAACACCCGGTGTAAAGCAAGTGCAGGTATACGCCACGAAGCCGGGCATCATTGAGTCAGACGAATCCATGCAAGGGGTAATTGTGAAGGGCGTTTCCGCTGACTATGACTGGACCTTCATCAGCGATGCGCTGAAGGAAGGAAGGGTGCTCGAACCCGGCGATTCCATTTCGCGTATTGTCATTTCACGGTACATTTCTGACCGCATGAAGCTACGCCTGGGCGACAAGGCGCGCATGATGTTTTTTGATACGCAGGGCGATAACCACAGGCAACGAAGCTTTCGTGTTTGTGGAATTTTTGATACTGGCCTGGAGGACTTTGATAAGCAATTGGTTTTTGCTGATTTAAAGGACGTTCAAAAGCTATATGGTTGGGGGCTCCGCGTAGGGGTTACAGCAGATAGTGTTGCTGTGAATGATTCCGTTTCTGTCTATGCGCTTGCTTCAGGTGGTGATGGTGAAATCAATTTCGATTGGGGCAACGAATCGTGGATTGGCCCGGGACCTCATCGTATGTCTATTCACGGCGATACTACGTTGCGATTGGTTGTAACTGATTTATCGGAAACCAAACAAGCTTCCGCAGAAATGAACTGGCAATCGAAGTCGCCTGCAGTAGGCGAGTATCATTTGCAAACTACCATTCGTAATTCTGACGTTGATTACATTGGAGGCTATGAAGTGAATATCGATAAATACGAGGATTTATGGGAAAGCCAGGAGGCACTTCAGGGAATTGTGACCTCTCATTTTTTGCAGGCACAAAAAATCACCGACCGCAATCATGATATTTTCGCTTGGTTGGAGATGCTGGATATAAATGTAGCCGTCATCATTTTACTGATGATAGTCGTTTCGATTATAAATATGACTTCGGCATTATTAATCATCATTCTTGAGCGACAAGCGATGATCGGAGTATTGAAGGCTATGGGTATTTCGGACGGGTCTGTAATGCGCATTTTTGTGCAGAACGCTGCCTGGATCATTGGCAAGGGTTTGCTTATTGGAAATGCCATTGGAATTGGAATAGCCTATGTGCAATGGAAGTGGCACTTGGTATCGCTCGATCCGAAAAATTACTACATCGATACCGTACCTGTTAAATTTGACATCATGGATGTGGTGATGCTCGATGCAGGAACTTTGTGTGTGTGCGTTTTAGCTATGATTATTCCGGCGCTGTATGTGTTGAAGATTTCACCCATACGAGCAATACGTTTCAGTTGAAAATAAAATTACGAATTACAATTCCCGAACCTCGAAAATGAACTATCACGAAAATATATTGAGCACAATCGGTAATACACCGCTTGTGAAAATCAATCGCATAACTGCGGAGATTCCTGCATTGGTGCTTGCGAAAATCGAATCTACCAATCCCGGAAACAGTATCAAGGACCGCATGGCTCTCAAGATGATTGAAGACGCTGAACGTGCGGGTAAACTGAAGCCCGGCAGCACAATCATAGAAGGAACGAGCGGTAACACGGGTATGGGTCTGGCGATTGCTTCCGTGATTAAAGGTTATAAGTGCATTTTCACCTCTACCGATAAACAGTCGAAGGAAAAGTTTGATGCTTTGAGGGCTTTTGGTGCAGAGGTTATTGTGTGCCCTACCAACGTCGATCCGGAAGATGCTCGCTCTTACTACAGCGTTTCAAGTCGCTTGGTGAATGAAGTGCCAAATTCATGGAAGGCCAATCAGTACGATAATCCAAGCAATGCTCAAGCACATTATGAAACTACGGGTCCTGAAATTTGGGAGCAGACCGAGGGTAGAATCACTCACCTCGTGGTAGGTGTTGGCACGGGAGGCACGATTAGCGGTGTTGCGAAATATCTCAAGGAAAAAAATCCGAACATTCAGATTCTTGGCATCGATACGTATGGCTCGGTGTTCAAGAAGCTCAAGGAAACCGGCATTTTCGATAAGAACGAAATCTATCCCTATATCACCGAAGGAATCGGCGAAGACTTCGTGCCTGAAAATGTCGATTTAAACCTCATCGACTATTTTGAGAAGGTAACTGACAAGGACGCTGCAATCATGACGCGTCGCATTGCTCGCGAGGAAGCAATCTTCGCAGGCAACAGTGCGGGCAGTGCCATGGCCGGTCTTATGCAGATGAAGGATCGTTTCAAAGAAGGCGATGTGGTGGTTGTTATTTTCCACGACCATGGAACACGTTACCTCGGTAAAATGTACAACGACGAATGGATGCGCGATCGTGGGTTTTTGAAAGAAGAAAAGAAAAGTGCTCGGGATTTAATTGCAACGCATATGGATAAACCGCTCGTTACAATTGGCAGCGGTGAATTGGTGGGGCATGCCATCGATAAAATGAAGAAGTTCGGTATTTCTCAAATACCGGTCGTTAAGGATAATGTCTTCGCCGGATTTGTAGATGAAACACGCTTGTATCAGAGTATGGTCGATAATCCTGCCAACGTGAATACTAAGATTGAAGAGTTGATGGGCCCTGAATTGCCCATCGTTTCAGAAGACGATTCGATTGATTCAATCTCAAAGCTCATTAGCAAGGAGGTGCCGGCTATTCTCGTAAAATTGCACAGTGGCAAGTACCACATCATCACCAAATACGACATCATTCAAAGCCTTTCTTAATCAGAAGGTGAATGATGTGGTGAGTTTAATGGCCATGTTTTCTCTTGTGCTTGAAAGTGATTGAGGGCCGTATCTGTAGTATGCGCCAATGCCAATTCCACTTACACCCGTTACGAATAAATTATCGATTTGAATACCGCTTTCCAGAAAGGCTTTATTTGCTTGGGATGATTTAATAGTATGGCTCGATGCATGTTTGAAATCTCCCCAGAGCATGTTGTGAGCAACCACCAGTTGAGGTTTGAATTTCCCCTTGAAAAGTGAAAACGCCCGAAATGCATGTCGAAGATGCAATGCGGTATAGCGAGAGTGCATAAACTCGTTGACACGCATGGTTTGAAATGATCCCGGTGCTACAATGGTGAACTTTTCATACGTCCCTTCTGCATTGTACAGCAAGGAAAGGGGAACGTTTTCTTTGCAAGCACCGCCAATAGCCGTTACGCTGAGTTTTCCGGCATTCAGAAAATTGAACGTCTTATCGATTCGCGCATCGAAGCGGTTATATGCATATTCACCCATCCATGCACCGGTGAGACCGCGGGTATATTGAAAATGAATGACCGGAAATCGGCCGCCTAAACGAATTTCACGTGTGTTCGTTCTCATCAGTTTTTCACCGGGTGCATACCGCAGCAATACTCCGGATTCGGTTACGCGATAGTTGCTGTCGGTGAGTTGCACCGCTTCTGTCGTTAGGCGTTGAAAGGCATAACCTGCATAGGATTGGATGTACTGAGTGTTGAGGAATGCGGTTGCAGTGAGGTTACCAATCAGTCTTGCATTTAAACTGGTTTGTATCTTCTCGCGTTGGTCCATGCGTGAAATGAAAAGACGGTAAATATTGTTGTTGATGAAACCTCCTGTCTCGCTTGTGCGAATCGTGTTTCCTCCCATCTCCATAACATCATTGCTGTATTCGATTTTGACCCAGGCATTCCTTTTACGATAAAGATTTAGTAGCAAATCACCACCGTATTTGATTGCTTCATCTTTGAAACCATATGCTACGTATCCGCCTGTATTGAACTTCTCCGAGACACGATGATTGGTGCGCAGTCCACCTCCCAAGCGGAAGCCTTCGAAATTGTTAAAGCGCATCAATTGCCGCAAATCAAAATTTACATAACCAATCGTTAGTTGACCTGTGGAAAGTGATTCAAATGCTTTGAGTCTTCTGTCGAGATGATACTCTTTTCCGATGCTGTCAATAACGTGATATGTTTTAATTTCTTTTCCGGTGAGATCCTGGTCGCGGTATTGGTTCCACAGTGTGTCTGCTGCTTGCTCTGCGTTGGGTGAAATCTGTAACGTGACGGGAGTGAAATCGGAGGCTTTCATTGGCACATCCAAACGAATGTTCTTGATGTAGGAACGCCCTTCTCCGGTAAGCGGGAAACCTGCAGCAGACATGTTCTCGAAATGAATGCTCGAGTTTAATTGCACCGGAAACCATTGCTTGTTGAAGAGGTAAGCATATTGCTGCTGAATTTTGAATTGCATTTTTCCCTCTTGAATGGGTTCCGCAATTACTTGTTGAATGGCATATCCGTTTGTGTTGATGTACACACGGCCGTTCATGGATGGGAAGTTCTTGTTGGAGCGTGGACGAAACGAAATGGCGAACACCGTGTCGCTGCCGATGTAGGTGGTGTCAATTAATTCGAAGTAGTATTTGTTTATGGCGTTGTCGGCCAGTGGGCTCATGTATTTGACACCGAGCAACTCAACTGCATCACCGTAAAAAGAAAAGGATTGCAGTTGAGTGCCGAGTAAGAAAAGTTCCGTGTTCTTAAGTCCTGAAACTCGGTTGGCTAAGATTGTTTCCTCATTATGACCGGGTGGTAAATGCTTGCGTTCGGTGACGCTTTCCATCATGAAGAGGTGCTGTTGATTGAAGAATTGAATGGCATCGCGCGTATTGGTATCCAGCGTTGATTGTACAGTGTCACTCAGTAAAGTGGAGTCGATAGAGGCTCCAAAAATGAGCTTGTTGTAGCTGTTGTAGGTGAAGGCATAGTTGCCCTCAGGATTGTTTTTTTTCTTCTTGTCTATGGCCTGCTGCATGATGCGCTCAGCAGGATTCACCCTGGGTCGAATGGTGATTTCACTTAACAGCTTGCTGTCTTCTTGCATGGAAATGATAGCCGGAACATCTGTATACCGCTCGAAGCGTATGGACTTGTATCCAATCAAATTAATTTCAATCGAATTCGCCGAATCGGTGAGTGCTAATTCGAAACTACCGTCAATGTCGGAGTATACTCCATTCACGGTGCCTTGCTCTAGAATAGCGGCGAATGCCAAGGGATGTCCTGAATGATTGTCAACGAGGTTACCTTTCAACACCTGGCTAATGCACTGTGCGCAGAATAAAAGAAGTATGACGGTGGTTGCAATTGATTTCACAGGATTCAAATATAAAGGGCAACGTACCATTTACTTTTGTTGCAATGCCCCGTGTAGTAAACGAAATAAAAAGATATCTGCCTTACTTATCTACAGCGAAACTGTGGAATGCAGCATTGGTGTGGGTCTCCTTTTACACTTCGCGCCGCTGGTATAGACGCCATCCGGGGCTGCCGGTTAGCGTAAGCATTGAGCCTACAACTGCTTGCAACTTGGGTTGCCCGGAATGCCCAAGTGGATTGAAGATGTTTTCGCGCAAAACGGGTAACATCAAGGTGGACGACTTTTCCCGTTGGATCGACTCCATGGCTCGCCATCTCATTCACCTGAACCTGTACTTTCAAGGTGAGCCGTTTATTCATCCTGAATTTTTACGGCTCGTTGCGCATGCACATTCGAAGCGGATTTTTACCAGCACCAGCACAAACGGACATTTTATGACGCAGGAGGTTGCGCGTGAAACTATTGTCTCCGGCCTGGACCAGTTGATCATCTCTATCGATGGTGTGACGCAGGAGGTATATGAGCAATATCGGGTGCATGGCAAGCTGGATAAGGTGCTTGATGCCACGAAGATGTTGGTTGAGCAAAAGAAAACCATGCAATCAAAAATACCCCACATAGTTTTTCAGTTTCTGGTTGTAGCTCCCAACGAACATCAGATTGGGGATGTCATGAAACTGGCTTCAGAGCTGGGTGTTGATGAAGTGCGTTTGAAGACCGCCCAGGTGTATGACTATGTGAATGGAAATCCATTGTTGCCGCATGATGAACGGTATAGCCGCTATGTAAGGCAGAGCGATGGCACCTACCGGGTAAAGAATGCACTCGACAATCAGTGTTGGCGTATGTGGAGTGGTTGTGTTATAACATGGGATGGAAGGGTGGTTCCCTGCTGTTTTGACAAGGATGCAACACACGCTTTAGGCAGTTTGCAGGAAACTTCCATGCGCGAAGTCTGGAATGGCAATGCCTACCGTGAATTCAGAGCAGCTCTCTTGAAATCGCGGGCTGACATTGATATCTGCGCCAATTGTTCAGAGGGCACGCGCGTATGGACCGAAGCTTAATCATACAGTACTTGACAGGTTGAACTTTCTTTCTATCTTTCGCCTATGCAAGTGTTAGAGTTCCTCAAGGAATTGACCAACCCCGAGTCTATCATTCATCATGGAGGATTGGTGCTCTTGCTGCTCGTTATTTTCGCTGAAAATGGTCTTGTTGTAGGATTCTTTTTGCCAGGCGATTCACTCATTTTTTTGGCAGGTCTTATTTGCGGAACAAAACCCGATTTGCTTGGTATCGATATTACTACGCTTACTATTTCGATGTTTTTAGCGGCAGTAGTCGGCAGTTTGTTTGGTTATGTTTTCGGTCGACGAGTGGGGCCTCGACTTTTTGAACGCAAAGACTCCATTTTATTTAAAAGAAAATACCTGGATATCACGCAGTCGTTTTATGCAAAGCATGGCGGGAAGACATTGGTCTTGGGTAGATTTCTTCCCATCATCCGAACATTTGCTCCCATCATAGCGGGTGTTATTCGCGTGCCGGTACCCACCTTCATGTTTTTCAATGTTCTGGGTGGCGCTCTTTGGATAAGTTCGTTGAGCCTTATCGGATATTTTTTAGGCACCCAATTCCCGGCAATAGAGAACTATGTTGGTTATATTATAATCGGATTTATTGGCATCACAACCACGCTGCTTATTCGCACTTACATCAAGCAAAGGCGTGAATCGAATGTTCGAAAAAAGCAGCAGGCCGACGAAGAGGATGCTCCGTTGATCATGCCTTGATTCCGTTAGAAACAGCTGCTTATTACTGCGCTAATCAATGTCTTCTTGTCAATGCCTTTTGCTGCAGCTTGCTGCGGAATGATGCTGGCCTCTGAAAAGCCGGGTGTCGTATTTACTTCAATCACAAATACATCTTTTCCGCGGATGATATAGTCTACCCGAATCATGCCGCGACAATCGAGTGCCCTGTAAATTGCTTCTGAATTGGCTTGCACTTGTTTGTAAATCTCTTCTTCTATTCGAGCCGGTGTAATCTCTTCCGATTGTCCTTTGTATTTGGCTTCGAAATCAAAGAACTCTTTCTGTGATACAATTTCTGTAATAGGCAAGGCCGTGATGTTTCCCTGCCACTTTATTACACCGCAAGTAACTTCTGTTCCTTGTATGAACTCTTCTATAATAATTTGATGGTCTACCTCGAGCGCGGTGTCGATCGCTTTGTGAAGGTCTTCCATCACGTTCACACGTGAAGTGCCAATGCTGCTTCCGCCGCAATTTGGTTTTACAAAGCATGGCAAGCCTACTTGATCTATGATCTGTTGTGTTGAATAGGAGTCGGTTCTCTTCAACGTAATACTCTTGGCCACATTGAAACCATACGTTCCCAATACGCGCGTGGTCATTTTTTTGTTGAACGTGAGAGCCATGTTCAACGTATCGCCTGTAGTGGTTGGAATACGGAGTAGTTCAAAGTAACCCTGTAAGATTCCGTTTTCGCCAGGAGTTCCATGTATAATCATGAAGACTCCGTTGAAGGTTACTTCAGAGCCGTTCAATACAACACTGAAGTTGCTGCGGTTTACCGGCACGTTTCCTTCTTCAGTGGCAGCATACCATTCGGTGTCGGTAACGACAATTTGCACCGGTTCGAAAATGCTGCGATCGATGTTGTCCATAATCATCTGAGCACTTCTCATGCTTACTACCGACTCGCCGCTGTATCCGCCGCATACCACGGCTACTTTCTTCTTCATGTGTATTGATTGTGTAGTTCAAATTTCAGTGGTATTGCGTATTGAGTGATCGAAAGCTGTGAGTGCCTTTGAACACTCTTAGGTTGATAGCAAGCGGTTTCCTTGTTATCATTGCCTCAAACTAATTCGCATGATCAATAAACGGTTTCTCGCCATGGCGGCTGGGCTATTCATCGCCTTGCACGGTGCTTCACAACTTGCCGGCACTACCGGTCCATACACTTTTACAATTGCTAAAGAAAACGCAGTTGGTTCAATCGAAAATCAATGTCAGACAGGCACTTGTTGGAGTTTTGCCACCATGTCTTTTCTCGAGGCTGAGGTAATTCGAAGGGGTGGTAAGGCAGTTGATCTTTCCGAGATGTTCAACGTGCGTGTTACATATCCACTGAAGGCCGATGCGTTTGTGCGTTATCAAGGCAAGCAGCAGTTTGGTCCCGGTGGTTTGAGCCACGATGTATTGCGTGTTGTTGGCGAATATGGCATTGTTCCGCAATCTGCATACTCCGGATTGAAGTCTGGAGCAGCCGAGCACAACCACGGTGGGCTCGATGCGTTGCTGGAGTCGACAGTTAAAACGGTGCTCGATAAGAAGTTGAATGAAGAAGGATCGGCATGGAAGAATTCTGTGGAAGGAATACTGGATGCGGAGATTGGACCATTGCCGGCAAGCTTTGAATATAACGGAAAGAAATACACTCCCTCTCAGTTTCGAGATGAACTCAAAGTAAACGCACAGGACTACGTGAGCATAACTTCGTTTACTCATCATCCTTACTATTCCGCGTTCGTGCTCGAAGTGCCCGACAATTGGGCGAAGGGTAGTTTTTACAACGTGCCTCTGCAAGACTTGGAGAAGATAACTGAGAATGCCATCGACAACGGATACACCATCGCATGGGATGCTGATGTAAGTGAAAAGGGCTTTTCATACTCCCAGGGCGTAGCAATACTTCCTGCTAACATGCCGAAAAAAGAGGAATGGTGGACAGCAATGCATCCGGAACTAGTGCCAACAGCTTCAGCCCGACAAGAGGCTTTTGATCGTTTCGAAACCACCGACGATCACTTGATGCACATCACCGGAAAATCGAAAGATCAGCAGGGAAATACGTACTACATCACCAAGAATTCGTGGGGTGCTACGAACTCCTTCAAAGGTTATTTGCATGTGTCGAAAAACTACTACCTCATGAAGACAGTCGGAATCGTTGTGCACAAGGATGCAATACCCACGGAAATTCGTTCGAAACTCGAATTGAAATAAGCGATGAAGAAATTTGCTGTATTGTCGGTCGGACAAAAGGTTTGGCGTATCACTTGGCTTTCTGTCTGCTTGTTTTTTGGAGGAACGTTCTTGTGGGTGATTGCCTTGAAGTGGATCAATCCGCCTACAACGTTTTTACACCTCACCTCCGATTGTCCACCGGGTGTGGAATTCCACAAGCAGTGGGTGGATGGCAATGATATTTCTACGCATATGAAATTGGCGGTTGTAGCAAGTGAAGACAATAACTTCATGAAGCACGGCGGCATTGATTGGGGAGCGGTTGAAAAGGCGCGTAAATACAATGAAACGGAAGGTAAGAAAAAGGGTAAATACCGCGGAGCGAGTACAATAACCCAACAAACTGCTAAGAATGTGTTTTTGTGGCCGGGACAATCGAAAGTGAGTAAGTGGATACGAAAAGGTTTTGAAGTCTATTTCACCTATCTCATCGAATGGATTTGGGGTAAAGACCGAATCATGGAGGTCTATCTCAATGTTATTGAAATGGGGCCTTGTAAGTTTGGTGTGGGTGCTGCAGCGTCAGATTATTTTGGAGTCAGTGCGTCGCGACTGAGTCGTGAACAGGCAGCACTGATTGCGGCTTGTTTGCCCAATCCTAAGAAGTATAGCGTCGCCAAACCTGGCTCGTACATGAAGAAGCGACAAACGCAGATAGCCCGATTGATGCGCCTTATCGGGGACGATTATTTTAAGCGATACGGCGGAGATGTTGCTCGTGAGGAACGCGAGGCGCAGGAGAGAGATGTGGAAGAAAAGCTCAAGCAATTACCGGAGGACGAGGTGCCAGCAATAGTAGAAGACGCTCCCGAAGCTGCAGTCAACGAGCCAACAGCGCCAACGGAAGAATCTGAAGCACCCAAAGAAGTGGAAATGGATGAGGAACCAGCGCCTGCTGACACGTCCGAAAATAACTAGAAACCAAAAAGACCACCTACCCGAATAATCGGATTGCTGTAGGGTGAGTTCGGATCTTGAATGAGGTCATACAGAAGCATGGCACTAAGTCGAATGCGACCGCCGCTGTTGTATCCGGCGCCTACCAGCCAAACAGGCACATTCACGGAGGCTTGGTTTCCAAATTGGTCTGACGCTTCGCGTCGAAGCAATTCGAATTCGCTGTGAGCAATAATCGTTTGCTTGATATAGGCTCGGCTCCACAGACTCGCACCATAAATATTTTCGGAATATCCGTTCGAAGAAATATAGGTGATGCTAAACCCAACTCCGTTTACCCACCAAGGTTTTGTGCGATAACCTATCATGGGGTTTGCCATCAAATAGGTGGGGTTTCCGAAATAACCTCCCAAGCTTCCTCCAAATACAAGTCTGTCGCGAAGTGGAATTATATTATCCGGAGTTTCTTTCTTTTGCGTTGGCGAAGCGTAATCTTCTTCCGATGTCTTTTGGGCATGCACGGAGGGCAAAGCAGATGCAAGAAGAAACACGATGTATAGAATGATTCGCATAGTCAAAAATAGCATCGCTTGCGTCGTGACGAGCAATTTCTTTGTTTCCTTAGCATTCAAGTTATAGCAGATATGAGTGAGTTAGAGTTAGCAACGCGCATTGTAGACCGCATGTTTTCAAATGACCCCATGTCGCAATGGTTGGGTATAGAACGCTTGCAAGATGGACCCGGTATTTCCACACTGCGAATGGTGGTTCGAAAGGAAATGCTCAACGGTTTCTCCATAGCACATGGTGGCATATCCTATAGCTTGGCCGATAGTGCGCTTGCATTTGCGAGCAATGCACATGGCATTCAATCTGTGTCTATTGAGACATCGATTTCTCATGTAGCACCAGCGCGCGAGGGCGATGTGCTTACGTCCAGGGTCGAAGAAAAGAGTCTTACGAAAAGCACCGGTTTATACCACGTGAATGTGGTCAATCAAGAAGGGAAGGTGATCGCCTTTTTTAAGGGCACAGTATTCAGAACAGGACGCGCTTGGGAAGTCTAAATTGTTACGATTTATACTTCACAATTTTCTTCGCATACTGCTTCGAACCCTGCTCTATTATGATGAAATAGTCGCCTGCCGGATAGGGGGCAAGTTCCAATGTGCGCTGATAGTTTCCGCTCACAAGTTGCTTTTCTTCGTACAACAAGGTGTTTCCTTCTTTGTCTTTGAGCTGTACAAGTATCGGTGCTGTTCCTGCCAATGTAAATTGTACCTCAATACTTCCCTTGTTTACTTGCGGAACCAACGAAAGTTGATCGAAGACAAGTGTGTTGCCCTTGAGTGAAAGTGTAGTTGATGACTCACCGGTTGCATCTTCCAACCGCAGCAAGTAGTTTGGTTGATTGGTGTCGGGTATTCTGAATCCTTCTATGGTTGGGTTCTCACTGAAATTCTTGAAGAGTTCTTCCATCTGCTGTTGAAGGTCTTCGGCATCCATGTTAAACTCGAAGTCATAGAAGTAGTTTCCTTCATCATCCATGCCTTTGAAGTCATGGAAAATTTGAAAGTCCTCCGAAGTACTCAGTTTTCGTTTGCCTAAAATGCCGGTAATGCGTTTTTCCTTTCCTTCACGAAGAATCAACAGCTCCGCTGGACTTTCGGGTTTACATTTTCTAACCGCCGCTGCCAATGCACTGAAATCGCCGATAGTCTCGTCGTTGAATTTGAGTACGATATCGTCGTCCATAAGGCCCATTGTTTCTGCCGGTGAATTTTCCTCTACCGCAATGCTAACTCCCGAAGTGGTTGTTTTCCCGGAAGGTGTTACACCTAGAAATGCTGCCTCACCTCCCATAAACCCATCGCCGGTCAAATTAAATGGCTGAAGAATTTTCATGGAATCCCCCTGTGGGATGTTGAACATCGTAATTGAATCCGGACCAATCAGCAAATTGAACTGGTTCGTTTGTGATTCAAATTGTGCCGCTGGCTCAATAATAGCTTTAATTTTTTTACGCTTGCCCGACCTTTCGATGACCAGGTTGAGCTCGCCGCCCTTCGCCGATTGCTGCACCTGTTCGATGACTTGCTGTGCACTACTTATTTCTTGCTTATCTATTTTAAGTATTACATCGCCCGATTGAAGACCTGCTTTTGCTGCCGGTGTATTGGCGATGACTTCCGTTATGGTAACCTGCTTTTCACCCGAATTTTTATCAGTATTCTGTGATGTCTCTCTGAGCATTACGCCCAAGGTTGGTTTTCGCTGCATAGGCGTTAAATCCTTCATGCCAGGCATGTTCAGTGATCGTCGCCCCTGTTTGAGGTCGTTGATATCGCCTTCAGATAGGATGCTTATTTCAATTTGCTGATCGACCTTTCCTTCTTGGATTTCGGACTCTGTATTGAGTTCGCGCAACACGTCTTCCAGACTGTGGTTGTCGTCGATAACGATTTCTCGAGTTTCTTGCGACTCGATACCGTTCACATTTTTCTTGATGCGAATTTGCGCCTTTTGCTGTGCCCACATTCCACCGGCAAGCATACAGCCAAAGCATAGCATGAATAACAACGTCTTTTTCATCTTTTTTGTTCTGAGAACTGCTCGCGAAAGTAGGATTGTGAATGCGCAGTAGGCTGTTAATACAATCCAAAAGTCTGTTAAAGCTTACTCTTTGAAAAACCAGAGCATACGCCGCTGTATGAGATGCACGTCTGTGTAATAGTAGTGAATGATGTCTTTGTAGCTATAGCCGAACTTCGACATGCGCATGGCTCCCTCCTGACAAAGGCCAACACCGTGGCCGAACCCTTTGCCGTGAAAGATTACTTCTTCGGGGGTATAGTCTATTTCAAACTGGGTCGAACGAAGTTTTAAATCAGTTCGCATCGCTCTGCGCGGAATAAGCAAAGTAGAGTCGTGGCAATACATGGGGTTGCATTCACCTAAAATGCCACCATCACTGAGTGATGCAAGATCTTCACTGCCACGCTTTTGCTTGATGTAGGAATTCCACTTTTCCTTGGGCATGCGCTTTTCCCAATGACTATGCGGCATGCTCAAACAAAACGTGTCGCGCCGACCAACTAGATACGGTACCGGCTTGGACCAGGCCACCTCGGCGTTTACTGTGTGACCGCCGCAGTTGCTGTGAAAGGCGGCAGTGATCAAGTTTATTTCGTGGTCGACTATTACGATGTCTTCCGTTGCGGCTGCCGCCTTTTCTGCTAAAGGCTCTTTGCGAGGCTTACCATGGTACACTTGACAGTGTGTGCCATCGCAAATTTCGAATCCCGAATCGAGATGGCGTGTGCGGTTATTGAGTGCGTATGTGCGACTGATAACTGCCTGCACCTTGTAGTACTCGAGCTCGCTTCCTGATCCGCTTTCTGCCTCAATAACGCCGGCAACATAGTGCTCCAGATCAACGCGATTGACTAACTGTAAATGCCCATTAATGCTGAATGCGATTAACTCTCCCTTATAAATACGATTACTTACTTTTTGTCCCGACGGTTGTGCTTTGAATTCGGCTGTGCTCTCTGTTTTCCACGTTATTTTCTTGAAGCCTGTATGGTTTTTCCCTGAAAAGTATATGTTCACCTTACCACTTATCGCGGTGATGTCTGCCGATTGACCTGTCGTAATTGTAAACAGCAATTTGTCGTCGCCAATTACCTGATAGGTTCCATCTAGGGGGCTAATGCCACAGCGCAGATAGTTGGACTGGCAATGCATGCCAACGAGTATTGTGTCAGCCCAGGCAGCACTTAAAGTGAGAGTTAGAATGCACGTGAAAAACCACTTCATCATGAGCAGCAAATTAAGCTTGCCCGAAAGGTCTCCTTGCATTGGATTCGATAATTTTCAACATTGCATTGGCGGTTCTATCTGAGGCGCCGGCCCCGCCTAATGATTGATGAAGTTCGTCGTAATTTCGTTGAATTTGGGCTCTTCTCTTAGGATTGCTGAGCAAGTCTTGCAATTCAACCTGAAGTTTTTGTGGATTCAGATCGTGCTGAATAAGTTCTGTGACTGCTCCGCGATTGAGAATTAAGTTGACAAGCGAGATGTAGTTGATTTTTACTAAGCGTTTCGCAATTGCATAGGAAATCGGAGATCCTTTGTAACATACTACTTGAGGTACTTTGTAAATGCCGGCTTCCAGAGTTGCTGTTCCGCTCGTAATTAATCCAGCATCGGCATGTCTCAAGATTTCCGACGTTTGGCCAAACAAGATGGTTAGGTCTTTTCCCATCGATATGCTCTTATAAAACACCTCCGTTTGCGAAGGAGCGCCAGCAACAACAAACTGGTATGTCGGAAAATGCTGTGTCATTTCCAGCATTATTGGCAACATGGTTTTTATCTCCTGTTTGCGGCTGCCTGGTAACAGGGCGATGATGGGTTTTGTTGATAAGCCATGTCGCGCCTGAAACTGCTCCTTCGTTTCCGTGCTATTGCTCAACTGGTCGAGCAACGGATGACCAACAAACGTCACGGGCATGTTGCGCTTCTCGAAATACTCTTTTTCGAAGGGAAGCACAACAAACAAGTGTTGGATGTGAGCCCGCATGGCATGTATGCGATTCTCTTTCCAAGCCCATACCTGAGGCGCTATGTAATACAAAACAGGAATGCCGTTTTCATGCGCCCATTTTGCAATGCGAAGGTTAAACCCGGGGTAATCTATCAAGATGAGTGCGTCGGGCTGAAACGCTTGGATGTCTTGTTTGCAAAAGCGAATGTTGCTAAGTATCGTTCGAAGGTTTAGCAATACTTCGTAGAACCCCATGAACGCCAGCTCACGGTAATGCTTCACCACATGTGCGCCTTGTTTTTCCATTAAGTCGCCGCCCCATGCTCTTATCGATAGTGAGTCATGCTGCGCTCTAAGCGCCTTTATGAGGTTGCTTCCGTGCAAATCGCCCGATGCTTCGCCTGCTATAATGTAGAGCTTCAAAGGAGTAGTTTTTTAATAGAGCCACGCAATCACGGCCACTGAAATTACCAAAACGATTATCAATCCCTTGCAGAACTCTTCATACCCTCTTCGAATGAGTAGGAAGAAAAGCACGATATCGGCCAGCATCGAAAAAGATATAATCCTGCTTTGAAAGTCTTGCAGGGAAGAACCCAGAAATACATCGAGTACGAACTCGCTAAAGAATATCTCGTTGTAAAGTGAAAAGGCTAGACCAAAAATGCAGAAGCCTATGAGCGCTCCTACGATGCCGCCCAGAATGCCGTACCCAACATGATTGAGTGGTTTACGCTTCATAAGTTCCAGTTTTTAAGCTCGTTCATGGCTTGATAAGCGGTAAGATCAAAATGAACGGGCACTATTGAAACGAAATTGTTAGCCAAGGCTATTTCATCGGTATCCATCCCTTCATCCATAAGCTTGAACTCTCCTGTGAGCCAATAGTAGGGTTTCCCGGAGGGATCTGTGCGTACATCAAAATTATCTTCCCAATATCCTTTGGCTTGGTGACAAATGCGAATTCCGGCTATGTCGGAAGGTTGACCCTTGGGTATGTTTACATTCAGGCAGGTTCCTAAAGGAATGCCATTTTTCAATGCGGCTGCCACAACTTTCGAAACGACCTGTTTTGATGCTTCAAAGTCGGCTTCAGCGCTGTGATCAAGCAAAGAGAAACCTATTGACGGAATGCCCTCAACAGCACCTTCCACTGCTGCCGACATAGTGCCGCTATAAATTACATTGATGCTGGAGTTGGAGCCGTGATTAATTCCCGAAACTACTAAGTCCGGTTTGCGGTGCATCACCTTGTAGATGGCAAGTTTTACGCAGTCAACCGGTGTCCCGCTGCATGCAAATGCGGCTTGCACAGGCAAGTCATAGCGAAGCGGATGAAGACGCAATAAGTTGCTGATGGTTACTGCATGGCCCATACCCGATTGTGGCTTGTCGGGCGCAACAACTACAATATCTCCAAATGGCAGAACGGCCTCTGTGAGCGCCAATATACCTTTTGAATATACACCATCATCATTGGTGACTAATATTAGCTGACGTGAATTTGCAGATTTCATGGCGCAAACATACAGCGCTTGCGACTGATGAATCTCTTCTTGAATTTCCTGTCGCCCTGCCATGTTTTGTCACAAAGGGGTTATATTCGCTTCAATCTCAGGTTGAAATGATTAGGAAGAAGAAAATTGTTATTGTAGAAGACCATTTGATCATCCAGGAATTGCACAAGCAATACGTGGAGGATTTGGGCCATGAGGTTGTTGCATGCTTCACGAATGGTGAGGATGCTATTCACTATTTTCAGGAAAGCTCTGCCGATTTGGTGCTCATGGACATTCGCTTGGAAGACGCTATGGATGGTATTGAAGTGACCAAGCGCATTCAGGAGTTGAAGCCGGTTCCTGTGGTATACATTACCGGAAATACAGAAGACACCAACTTTCGCCGTGCCATGGAGACCAGTATGGCCGGATTCATTTCTAAGCCCGTATCTCAAAGCGAGTTGGAAAACGTTATTGACTCGCTCAACGATTTAACAAGTTCAATTATATACGCCGAGAAAATTCAAAAGGCAATCTTTCCTCAGCGAAAGGACTTTGATGCGATATTCGAAAACATTGTGCACATCAATCGTCCCATGCACATCATTGGAGGAGACTTTCCTTT